>CAYXVO010000113.1:0-8261 GCA_964467875.1 uncultured Pseudomonadales bacterium
TGGTGTTGGCGGCGGGAGCCAACGCTCTGAACCGGCGCTGGCTGGCGGGCTTTTACCACCGTTCGCTGTTCCATGTGGCGGGCAGCGATGCGCCATTTCTCGAGTTGCTGGACTATCCCACGGAGCGGGTGGCGCTGACGCCCCGCAATCTGCCCAAGGCCCTGGAAGCCACCGGGGCGATTCCCCTGGTGCTGGAAGGTGTGCGGGATATCGAGGGCAGCCGGCATCGGGTACATCGGGACGGCGGCATCGTGGACTATCATTTCGACCTGCCTTTCGCGCCGGACAGCGACGATCTGGTGCTGTACCCGCATTTCTACGATCGCACCATCGCGGGCTGGTTCGACAAGGGCCTGGCCTGGCGTCGGCCACGCCCGGCGCATTATGACAACGTGGTGTTAATCGCGCCCAGCCCGGCCCTGGTGGCCAGCCTGCCATTTGGCAAGATTTCCGATCGCAAGGATTTCAGCCAGCTCGATGACGACAGCCGGATCCGTTACTGGCAACAGGTGATCGATGCCTCGGAGCGGCTGGCGGAGAACTTTGCCGAGCGGGTTGAGCGCCAGCAGTGGGACGATGTGTTGATTCCCGCCTAGGGAGGATCGCCGTCGGTGGGGGCAGGGCGCTTATTGCGCCGTATAACCGCCGTCGACGGCAATGGCCTGCCCGGTGATAAAGGATGCAGCGCCGGAACACAGCCACATCACCACATCCGCGACTTCCTCGGGATAGCCCGCGCGCTGCATGGGATGCATGCGGGCGTAGGCGTTCTGGATGCGGCCGTCGCCGCCGCTCATGCGGTCAATCATCTCGGTCTGAATCACGGAGGGACACAGGCTGTTGACCCGAATGCCCCGGTCGGCGTATTCCAGCGCCGTGGCCTTGGTGAGCTGAATGACGCCACCCTTGGCGGCGCAATAGGCGGGTGTGCCGGAAAAGCCGATCTGGCCGGCGATGGACGCCATGTTGACGATACAGCCCCGGCGCTGGCGCAGCATGATGGGCAACTGGTGCTTCATGCACAGGAAGATGCCCTTGAGGTTGATGGTCAGCACCTGGTCCCAGTCATCTTCGTCATAGTCGGCGGTATAGGCCTTGGAACCTTCGATGCCGGCGTTGTTGAAGGCGTAGTCGAGGCGTTTGAAGCGGGCGAGGGTGGTCCTGAGCGCATCTTCCACATCCGTGGCTTTGCGTACATCGGTGGCAATGAACAGCGCGTCGCGCCCCATCTCCAGGATTTCGGCCGCCACCGATTCGCCGCGTTCGCCGTCCGTATCCGCGATGACGACGGTGTCTCCCCGTTCCGCGAAGGCCAGCGCTGCCGCCTTGCCAATGCCGGCGGCGCCACCGGTGACGAAAGCAACGCCTGGAATGTGTCCATTCATTATTCTTCTCCCTCCTGAGATCACCCAAGGGTACTCCGGCCCGGAGTGGCGGGGAATACCCCGGCCATTACAGTTTGTCAATTTTTCTGTAAGAATCTCCCAGGAACTCGTCCTATCCTCGGATGCAGCAGTGTGCACGGTGATTCACCCACCGGCCGCTCGCCACTTTTTAATAGAACGCCGTACATGAAACGAATAGAACGCCGTACATGAAACGAAAGTTTGCCGTAATTGGCCTGGGGCGCTTCGGCACCACCATCGCGCTGGAACTGGCGCGGCAGGGGCATGAGGTACTGGCGGTGGACCAGGACCGGCGGCGGGTGGATGACGTGGTCGATCGCGTCAGGAGGAGGAGCCGGTCGTGTTCGGACGTGCCATTGGCACGGAAACGGTGCTGAAGGCTCTGGCGATCACCATGATGTCTCTGATGTGGGTATCCCTGGTGGTTCTGCTCCTCACCATTTCCGAAGCCGGCCATGATTTTCAGGATATTCTGTTCGAGGCGATGTCTATATAGGGTGAGGCGCCGCCAGGGCCGACGCCATGGGTGGCAAGGGTCGCAGACGGTCGTGAGAAACAATTTGGGCAGAACGTAGCCAGTGTAAAAACCCGAGCTATACTTGCCGATTAGGTTTTTTCGAGCAGGGAAGTTTGATCATGCAAGAGCACCACGCCAAGCTGGCTTCCGACTCTGTATCCGCTTTGCATGGCGATCGACAGAACATCTCGCGATTGCTAACCCAGATTACCTGGCTGACAGTGCCGTTGCTGCTGATTTTCGCTGTGCGCGCCGCTCAGCTGGAGGCGAGCCAGTGGGGTGCCAACGTCCTGCTGGGCCTGGCAGTGGCCTTCACGTTAAATGCGCTGCTTTTTCTCAAGTTCAGGCGCCATGGCCTGTATCGCGTGTTGTTTATTCTACTGGTCACCGGGCTCTTTGCTTTCATCAGTGTCTCGGGGCTTGAGCAGGGCGCCGGAGTCCTGTGGGTGTTCGCATTTCCTCCGCTGATCTTTTACATCAGCAATCTGAAGGTGGGGGCGGTGCTGTCGATTCTAACGGTGGGGGCGGCGCTGCTGCTGTTCAGCCCGTTCGGTGCGGCCCTGGGGGCCTATCCCTATAGCGACAGTTTTAAGCTGGTGTTCACCTTGGCGCTGCTGTTTACCATGGGTTTCAGCTACGGCCTGGACCGGGACCGGCGCCTGAACCGCGACCGTCTGCTGAAGCTGGCGCACGAATTTGAATACGCCGCCAAGCATGACAGCCTCACCGGTTTGTTCAACCGGCATGAAGGCAATGCGCGGCTGGTGGATGAATTCACGCGCTTTCAGCGCTACGGTCGGGGTTTCTCCCTGCTGTTGCTGGATATCGATCACTTCAAGCGGGTCAACGATAGCTGGGGACATGCGGCGGGAGACTGCATCATCTGTCATGTCGCGGAATCCCTGCGCCAACTGAGCCGCACCAGCGACTCGGTGATCCGTTGGGGCGGCGAGGAATTTCTGGTGTTATTGCCGGAAACCGAGGCCTTGGAGGCGCGTCTGCTGGCCGAGCGCATCCGCGCCCAGATTGCCGGCGACCGGGTGCTGTACAAGGGTCAGCTGATTGGCGTGACGGCCAGTCTGGGCGTGGCATCCGTGCGGCCCGGCGATACCCTGGAAAGCCTGCAACGGCGGGTGGACGATCAGCTCTATGTGGCCAAGGATCACGGCCGCAATCGGGTGGAAGTCGATGGCTTGCCCGACGCCTGACGCGGGCGCGGTTTGGCGGCCAGTCAACCTTCCTCAGCCGCTCAACTGCCCTCGGATAGCTGCTCCTCGAACCGGTTCAGAGCCCGGTTCTTGATGGTCTTGCGCGGATCGAACACGCGCCCCTGCATGGCGATGTAGACACCTGGCGCCAGCAGCTGCACTGCCGCCAGGGCGAACCCGATATTGAAGAAGGCGTCCGACACCCGCAGGCTGGCGGGCTGGAGCGCGCCCGTCAACACGATGGTCTTGCCGGGAATCTGTTTTAGCCAGTGGGCGGTCTGGATCATGGTATCGGTGCCGTGGGTGAGCAGAATGCGCTGGGCGGGCTCACGTTCCACAAAGGCACGAATCAGCTGCCGATCTTCCTCCAGCAGATCCAGACTGTCCTTGCGCAAAATGGGCTCAATCTCGATCTCCAGCTCCACCTGGGCCTCCCGCAGTGCCCGGCCGATCTGGGGATCTCCCACCTGGAACTCGCTGTTGGCGTCGAAGTAGATCTTGTCGATTGTCCCACCCGTGGTGAATACCTTAATGCTCATGTCGTGGTTCCGTGTCTGGCCATCAATGCCGCCGCTGCGGGTGCTTGGCAGCCGGCGCCGGTGAGTTTCTTTCCTAATGGTAATCTTTGTCGCCCTAAATATCCGTCCCGGCCTATCGCCGAAATGGGCACTAACCAACGTTCTCTCTCACCGAAAATTAATTTGTTTTTCATTGTGTTAGATGGTCAATCAGATCACAACTAGGGTGAGTGGCTCATGGACGGCTGTACAGACATCTTGCAACTGACCACAAGATGATGGGGGTGTCGCTATGAATCTACCTATTCCGAATCGCCGTGCGGCGGGCCGAACGCTGGCGGCTTTCCTGGAAGCGCATCGCGAGCAGCAGGAACTTGCGGTGCTGGCGTTGTCGCCGGATGGGGTGCCGGTGGCTTATGAAATTGCCCAGGCGCTGGACGCGCCGCTGGATATCCTGCTGGTGGAGAAGCTGCAGGTAACCGGTGGCGAGCAGCTTGATCTGGGCATGGTGGTGGGCGGGGATCAATACCTGCTCAACGACGAACTTGTAGTGGAGCCGCAGATTAGTCGTTCCAGGCTGGACGCGGCGGTCCAGGAGCAGCAGCGCGACGCCAGCCAACGCCTGCGAGACCTGCGCGGCGACCGCCAGAAGCGGTCGGTCAAAGGACATACGGTGATCCTGGTGGATGATGTGTTGACTCAAAGCCAGACGGCACGCGCCGCGATCAAGACGATGCGGGAGGAGGGCGCGGCCAAGGTCGTGGTCGCGGTTCCAATTCTGCCAAATCGGGTCTTGGCGCAATTGCAGGCGCTGGCCGATGAAGTAAGTTTCATTGCCACCCAGGAACCCTTTCTCGGCGTGGACTGGTGGTATGAAGATCATCGTCCGCTGCGCACATCCGAGGTTCAGGACTTGCTGCGGCAAGGCGCGGCACCGTCCATTATCCACACCGCCCATCCCAAGGCGGCCATTGACTTCGTGTGAGGCCGGCGCGACCGTCTAACGGACCAAAGCGCCGGCGTCCCTGCGCGCTGGGGTTCAGCGCAAACACCTGGCGTTCTAGCTAGCGTTTCAATTCATTCATGCAGTCACTTTTTGTGTCTATGTGCACAAAAAGCTGATTACGTGCATCTCATTGTTGGCGGAAGCATCGCTGGTCGCTGCAGAAGCTCGTACACTACCAAATCTAAAGGGAAAACCTACGCCAGAGCAGGGAATGTGTATGGACATGGTGAAGGATTCGGCTCGCGCGGGAAGCCAGGAGGTTCGCGAGCCTCTGGAACGCTGCGTTACCGACACTGATTCAATGCAGCGCCGCGATTTTCAGGACCTCGTCCAGACCACGGGCCTGGCGGCGTATCAGATCGATTACGATACCGGAGAAGGCCACCTGTCGCCGGATTTGATTGCCCTGGTGGGCGGCGCCTTGTCACCGCCTCTGGTGGTTGCGGATGGCTGCCCGGTGTGGGTGCATCCCGAGGATCGGGCGCGGGTACTCAAGGCCCTGCATAGCGCCTGTGGTGCGGGCCATTCAGGCCAGTTCGAGCAGGAATACCGGATTCTGCGCCGGGACGGCCGCGAGTTTTGGGTGCTGGACAAGGGGCGGGTGTTTGCTGCTCTGGCTGCTGCTTCGGACCCGTATCACGATGCCTCGCCTGGTGCGACCTCCATGGACGGTGCCGGCCGCCCGGGCCGGGGTGCGGGCGTGCTCCTGGACATCACCGAGCGCAAGATCGCGGAGCAGCAGCAAACGGCGGAGCTGGAAGCGCGCGTGCGCGAGCTGAACTGCCTGTATGCCGTGTCCCGCCTGGTGCAGCAGCAGGAAGACCTGGCGACGCTGTTCACCCAGGTGGTGCAGCTGGTGCCCACCGGCTTTGCCGAGTCGGGCCGGACCTGTGCCCGAATTCTGTATCAGGACCAGCTCTACAGCTCGTCCGCCTTCCATGCCAGCCCCCTGGTACTCTGTCAGCCTCTCACCGTCGGTGACCAGCAGGTCGGCAGCTTGGAGCTGCATCGGATGGATAGCCCGACGCAACCTGCGACGTCGTTTCGCAAGGAAGAGCAGGATCTGATCCGCGCCCTGGCCAAGCCTCTCATTCGTGTTATCGAGCGGGCCCAGGTCCTGCAGGCTCTGCGCGAAAGCGAGGCCCTGTGGCGCACCATGACGGAAGCCCTGGCCGAAGGAGTCGTCCTGCACGATGGTGCGGGCCGGATTATCGCCTGGAATCCCAGTGCCGAAAACCTGTTGTCGCGCGCGCTGCGGGAGATGTACGGCAAGGTATATGAGGATCCGGTCTGGCAGGTGATTCGCGAAGACGGCTCACTCTTTCCCGGCAATGAACATCCCGCCACGTATAGCCTGGCCACCGGCCAACCCTGTGACGACGTGGTCATGGGGCTACAACGGGCGGACGGCCTGGTGACCTGGATCCGTGCCAATTCCCGCCCCCTGTGCCATCTGGAAGGCGAACCACCCTATGCCGTGGTGGTGTCGTTCAGCGATATCACCGAACGTCGGCGGGCGGAGGAAGCCTTGCGGCGCGAAGTGGAGGCGAAGGAGCTGGAGAGGTTGCGCCTGCGCACGGTGCTGGAAGCCCTGCCACTTGGAGTTTATATCGCCGAGGCGGATGGTCGCCTACGGGATGTCAACGCGGCGGCCCATGCGCTCTGGGGTCAAGCTCCCTTATCGGCCAGAACCGCCCGCTATGGCGAGGATTACCAGGCTTGGTGGCCGGATTCGGGGCAGCGCGTGAACTCCGGGGAATGGGGGTTGGCGCGGGCGCTGCGCACCGGCGAGATCGTCATTGCGGAGGAACTCGAATTCGCCCGGTTCGATGGCCGCCGGGGCACTCTGCTCAATTACGCGATGCCAATTCGCGATGATAAAGGCCGCATCGCCGGCGGTGTGGCGGTGAACGTCGACATCACCGAGCGCAACGACAGTGATCGCGAGCATGCGATGCTGGCGGTCATCGTCGAAACCACGCCGGACGCCATTGTCAGCTCCGATATGGAGGGCGTGATCACCACCTGGAACGCGGGGGCCGAGCAGCTGTTTGGATACCGTGCGGCGGAGGCGATCGGTCAGAACATTCTGTTGATTGTGCCGCAAAATCGGGTGTCGGAGATCGATCGGAGTCTGGCGAATCTGCGGGAGGGGCGCCGCATTGAAGCCTGCGATACGGTGTGGGTGCGCAAGGACGGCACTCTGGTGGACATAGCGGTGTCCATAGCGCCCCTGTTTCATGGGTCTGGGCGGATCATCGGTACCGCCGCGGTGGCGCGTGACATCAGTAAACGCAAGCGCATGGAAGAGCAACTGCATCGCAGTGCGTTTTATGACACCCTGACCGGCGCCGCCAATCGCTGCCTGTTCATGGATCGTCTGGGCCACGTCATTGCTCGCGCCGAACGGTTCGGCCAGCGCTATGCCGTGGTCGTGATGGATATGGATAACTTCAAGCTGATCAACGACAGCTTCGGTCATCTGGTCGGTGACCAGCTTCTCCGCGCCTTTGTCGCGCGTGTCCAGGAACTGTTACGGCCGGTGGACACGCTGGCGCGTTTTGGCGGTGACGAATTCACCCTGCTGCTGGAGGACACGGAAAGCGCGGTGGCGGTGGAAGAGGTCGCGGAACGTATTCTGGCGGCCCTGCAAAAGCCATTTCAACTAGACGCGCAGGAAGTGCTGGTGAGTTCAAGCCTGGGTATCGCCCTGGGGGATGCCTCCTACACCGGTTCCGATCAGGCCCTGCGGGATGCCGACGTGGCGCTCTACGAGGCGAAGCGCCGTGGTAAGAATCAGTTCGTGCTGTTCGACGCGCGCATGCGGGGCGAGGAAGTCTCCCGCCTCTACCTCGAGTCCGAATTGCGGCGTGCCTTGCTGGCCACGGAGCTGGCCGTGGAGTATCAACCGATTGTGGATGTCCAGAATGACATGCCGGTCGGCTGCGAGGCGTTGGCGCGCTGGAATCATTCGACCATGGGCAGGGTTGAGCCGGGGCGCTTTATCAATGTGGCGGAGGACACGGGGCTGATTACGCCGTTGGGGCGATTTGTGCTGGAGCGGGCGGCCCAGGCCCTGGCGGGCTGGTTGCAGAACCCGCGCGTGCCGGGCAATTTCTACATCAGCGTCAATGTCTCGCCCAAGGAATTCTATGCGAGGGATCTGGTGCCATTCGTGCGGTCGGTTCTCAACCGTTACCAGTTGAAGGGCGCGCACCTGCGACTGGAAATTACTGAGAGCGTGGTCATTCAGCACGACCGCGAGGCCGCCAACATTCTGCTGGCCCTGCAGTCCATGGGCGTGCAGGTCTGCATGGATGATTTTGGAACCGGGTACTCGTCGCTGAGCTATCTGCACCAGTTACCGTTTAACGTGATCAAGGTCGACCGTTCGTTCATTCAGAGCCTGACGGTGAAGAAGCAGAGTCGGGAAATCGTGCGCTCGATTGTGCGCCTGGCAAGGGCGCTGGATATGCAATCCATTGCCGAGGGCGCGGAGACCGAGGCGCAGCTGGCTCACGCCAAGGCGCTCGGCTTCCGCTGGATCCAGGGCTATGCTCTCTACAAGCCCAAGAGTCGGCGCGACATGGCGGTGTTGCTGGCCGC
>CAYXVO010000114.1:0-8253 GCA_964467875.1 uncultured Pseudomonadales bacterium
CCACCGCACAGCCACTGGCAAACCCCAAGATCCGGCTCAGCCACTGGCTCAGTCTCATCAGTTACCTGCTCCTGCTGGTGCTCCTGGTGATGACGACCCTGCTGTATCCGCCGCCCGCACAAACTTCGCTGGCGCTCGTACTCGGGGTCAAACTGGTGCCGCTGCTTATTCTGTTGCCGGGGCTTCTGAAGGCGAGCGACCGCTCGCACATCTGGCTATGTTTCGTCGTCCTGCTTTATTTCACGCAAACGGTGCTGGACGTCACCGCCACGCAAGGCGCCTGGCCCTTCATTCTCATGTGCAGTCTGACGCTGGTGATCTTCCTGTCGTCCATGATGCACGTGCATTGGGTCAAAAAAGCCGCCAAACAGGCCCTGGCGCAATAGACTGGCTCTGGGACAATAGTCTTGGTCTGGAACTGTAGCCTTGAGCTGGGACAACAGCCTTGAGCTGGGACAATAGCCTTGAGCTGGAACAACAGCCTTGAGCCGGAACAATAGCCTTGATGTTAGCGCCCGCCTGGCAGGCCACCGCCATGACGGGCGCATGATATATAGCGGCTATACTGAAGCATGCATTCATCCGCCAGTTGAGCTTCGAGTTTGATGAGCCAGGTCTTTCAGCCATCCCGCGAGCAATTTCTCACGCTTGCCGACATCCTCCCGCAATTGATCAAAGATGGCTTGGTGCTGCAGGATGCGGCCGACCAGATCATGGTGACACCCCGCAGCCGCGATGCCTTGCACTTGCATCCGCTGGAAAGTGTTGCCAGCGCGGGACTGCGACACCCACAGAGTAACCGTAACCTCGATCTCGATCAGCTGATGGATTGGCTTGCAGCCAAGGCCGAGCAACCGGTGTTCCACATTGATCCGCTCAAGATGGATGTGCGTGGCATCGCCAGCATCATGTCTTTTGCATTCGCGCAGCGTCACCGGATTCTCGCAGTGGAGGTGCGGTCAGATGAAGTCGTGATCGCCAGTGCCGAGCCCTTTGTGACGGGCTGGATCGACAACCTCAAGCATGTGCTGCGACGGGATATCCGCCGCGTTGTCACCAATCCTGCCGACTTGCGGCGCTACACCGTCGAGTTTTACCAGCTCGCCAATTCCGTCAACAAGGCCAACGCGGGGCGCAGCGAATCATCGGGCGCCGTAGGCAATTTCGAGCAGTTGCTGGAATTGGGCAATATCGCCAATCCCGACGCCAACGACCAGCACATCGTCAATATCGTCGACTGGCTGCTGCAATACGCCTTCGATCAGCGCGCCAGCGATATCCACCTGGAGCCCCGCCGGGAAATCTGCCAGGTACGTTTCCGCATTGATGGCGTGCTGCACAACGTCTATGAACTGCCGGCTCAGGTTGCCACCGCGGTCATTAGCCGGCTGAAAATTCTTGGGCGCCTCAACGTGGCGGAAAAACGCAAACCTCAGGATGGTCGCATCAAGACCAAGAATCCGGACGGTCAGGAAGTGGAACTGCGCCTGTCCACCCTGCCCACCGCATTCGGCGAAAAGATGGTCATGCGGGTGTTCGACCCGGATGTGCTACTGAAGAACTTTCATGACCTGGGGTTTAGCACCGAGGATAGCCGGCGCTGGGAAGGCATGGCCCAACAACCCAACGGCATCATCCTGGTGACTGGTCCGACGGGTTCCGGCAAGACCACAACCATCTACTCGACGCTCAAGTCGCTGGCGACCGAAGACGTCAACGTCTGCACCATCGAAGATCCCATTGAGATGGTAGAGCCCAGCTTCAATCAGATGCAGGTACAGAACAATATCGACCTGAGCTTTGCCGCCGGTATCCGGGCGCTGATGCGCCAGGACCCGGACATCATCATGATTGGCGAGATACGGGATCTGGAGACCGCCGAAATGGCAACCCAGGCCGCCTTAACCGGTCACCTGGTGCTCTCCACCCTGCACACCAATGACGCACCTTCCGCCGTCACCCGCCTGCTTGAACTGGGCGTTCCCGCCTATCTCATCCGGGCAACGGTTCTTGGGGTCATGGCCCAGCGCCTGCTCCGCACCCTCTGCCCGCACTGTAAACAGCCGATCGCCATTGACGCCACGGAATGGCAGGAAGTCACCGCGCCCTGGAAGGCCCCGGCACCGACCAAGGCGTGCCAGCCGATCGGCTGCCTTGAGTGTCGCAACACCGGCTATCGTGGGCGTGCTGGTGTGTATGAAATCATGCCCCTGTCGCCCAGTTTGCGAAAGCTGATCACGGATCAATGCGACATTGAGCAACTGCGGATGCAAGCCATCAAAGAGAACATGAAATCCCTGCGCCTGAGCGGTGCGCAAAAGGTCGCCAGTGGCTTGACGACCATCGCCGAAGTCATGCGGGTCACCCCGGCGAGCCGCTCCCAATAGAATCGGCTCGCCTGATGTAGCCACTTACTGACCACAGCGGTTCAGTTCAGCCTCAACTATGGTAGAATTGCCGCCTGTTTGGTTCGGCAGCCCGTCCACGGCGGCGTTGCTTTTCATGGATTGTTGAGCCGTCAAGGCGAATGAGTCGCCCATGCGTTGTATTTCCGTTTTCGCTATTTCCTGTCTGAGTGGCCTGCTCATCGGTTGTAGCTACAACAGTCATTTCGATGACAGCAGCTATCGTCCGCTGGGGCAAGTTGAGCCAGTCAATCCCCGCCAGCCGGTCACCCCGGTCAAACCCACAGAACCCACCGCGCCACCGCGCTATACTGCCGACGGTTATGACTCAAACGCGCTGACCTCGCTGCGCTATGGGCATGCGATGACCATCGCCAAGATTTTACAGACCGCGAAGATCCATTGTGCGCCCCGCCCTCTCTTCAATGGGACCGAGCCCGCGAAGGCGCCTGAATTTTCCCAGTGCCGCTATCAGTTCCCACGCCATTGCGGGAGTCACAGCTTCACACTGCTGGAAGGACCGGACCAGGTCGCGCTGGTTTACCATGACCACCAGAATCACCGCAGCATCGTCGACCAGATTTCAGACCGGCATTATGCACGCCCGGGTCTGTGGGATCTGTCGGACAAGGTGAGCGTGACCAGTGCCTTTCCGGAACAACAACTGGCCCAGCAATTTCTGGGTAATCAATGGCGGGAATGGGTCGTGGACCTGAATGACAGCGACCGTGGCTTTTTCGGCACCACCTACGCGAAAGCAGTCAACGAAGTGCAGGCCTGTTTCTGATTTTTCCAGTTTCTGATTTTTCTAGCTTCTAAGTTCTCCAGCCTCTAATTTGGCCCTGTGGCGGAAGTGGCAGGGAACTGCCCTCCTGACGGAGGACAGTTCCGGCTGAGGCCGATTAGGCCTTCAGCACACGCCAGTCGTCGAACGAAGAGGTACTGGATACCTCATGTGTCCAGCTGATCTTACGATAGGTGAACGACACGTCCTCCAGGTGCGTGAAATGCGCCTGTGCAGGATCCTGACAGTTCGGCATGTAAGCCTTGATGTCGACAATGATGGCATCTTCCAGTTTGATCGTGAAGTAGTGCTCCTGGGTACCAGTGGCAGACGTGCGATACCACTTCACTTCACATTCCGGCAGACGCTCGCCGCTGGTCAGGGCCTGATACAACAGGGGCGAACACTTGTCGAACACCTTGGTCACGACGATGGGCTGGTGAACGCGCTGACCGGTCGGTTGACCGCTCTGCGGATCACGGGGCAGCACGATGTTGTGCTTGAAGGCTTCGACCAGGATTTCATTTTCATGACCTTCCTGGAAGATGTTACCGACGGACTGCTCGGTAAAGTTTCCTTCGGTGATAAAGCCCTGCTTCTCGCCTCGAATCGTCATATAGGCTGGTGTTGGCATACTGATTCCATTCCTTTTTTCTAATTGAAAACACCGCGTTCGCGGCTCCTTTTGCCCAGTCTCCGCAAGGCTGGAATAACCCTGCGAAGACGAACAACTGCTGATCTGACCCAGAGGCCAGACCTGTCCGGTTCCACCTTTCGCGGCCGCAACAAATTTGTTAATTGATTTCCCGAACCAAACGAAAGCCCGTGCGCGAGTCCGGCGAACCCCTATGCCACGCATCCAGTTCGATGGAGCAAGTCTGCTGCTGATTCCAGACATCACCACCCCGCACCCGTATCTGTTGACCGCGGGTTACCCACTCCCGCACATTGCCAGCGAGCGCCAGAAACCCTGCCCGATCAGCATCCCCGACACCACTACCTAGAAGTTCAGCGGAGTCCCGACAGGCTTCGATCGCATCTCCAAGAGTCGTCGCCAGCGCCCATTCCTGAGTGGTCGGCAAACGATAGCGATGCCCAGTCATACGCTGCAGCCAACGGGCGTAGCGGTTCGCCTGGTAGACACCGATATCGGTGACTGGAAGTGCATCCGGCGCTTTGTGCGCCACGCACTCCTGGCTCAGGCGACAATACAGGTTGTACTCACCAACACTGACTTCGCGCCGCCCAAGATAAAACGAACGCTGGCGCCCCACGTCCGCCACCAGCACCAGTTCAGGTCCAGACACTAACGGCGTCAGCCAGTCACGACAGACATTCGCAAGGCGCAAATCTGCCACCGCGACATCACGGCAGGCAAAGCCCGACCCGCTCGGGGCACCCCACTGCTGCCCCGGCAGCAGACTCTGGGCAACCGTTCGATAGCGCCCCCATAGCGTGCCCCAGGGCTCGTACCAGGCCAGCTGACGTTGCAACAGCCGCTGAACCCTCTGCTGTGCCCGCCCATGCTGCAACGGATCGGGCACAAGCCCCATCAGGCTATCTCGTAGCGCCGCCAGGGCGGGTTCATGGTTGTCACCCCGGTCCAGCACATCCACCAGCTTCAGCGCCTGGCGCTCGACGGTCTCGACCGCATCCTCCGGGGCTGCGATACGCCCCAAAGACTCCGCGAAGAAGCGGGCACCTTCCCGATACGCCCGCTGCGCAAGTGGCGCGGGCAGGCGTTCCGCCAGCGCGGAATAATGCTTCTGAAAAATCCGAAGAGATTCATCTCGCTCGTCTACAGGCCGTGACAATAACCAGCTGAAAAACTCCCGCCGTGCTTCCTCGTGGCGCCCCACTCGAATCAAACCGCTCACCAAGGATGTCAGACTGGCCATCTCGTCTTCTCGGGTACTATCGCTCTTTCTGGTGCTGGCGCCTTCCCTGGTACTAGCGCCTTCCCTGGAAAATGCATACGCTTGCGGCTGGGCGTCATACAGGCGTCGAACCCGCTCCTGGTCCAGCCATAACAGGCTTGACTCCAGTTGGCTGTCCTGACCATCCCACGCAACCATCCGTGCCGCCAGCTCATAGGCATCGTCGAGTGTCAGCATCTCCGGTTGGCGCCGGTAATCCCGGATCTTGCGCTCAAGATCGTCGAATATCGGCTGCTTGACCCCATGCCACACCCGTAAGCGTCTGAACTCATCCAGGGAATTCAGGCGGACTTCGAGTCGCGGCACGCTCGGTGACCAGTGCTGCTCAGCGATAAGCGCCTGGTCAACCAGCCACTCCCGACTGAATCCCAGCCCGAACAGCAACATGGCGAGACTGACCCAGGCCCAGCGACTGATTCCCGAACGCCCACGGGGTAAGCCAACCGCAAAAACATCGGCCAACGTCGACAAACTGTCCTCATGGGCCTCATCGACCGCCAGCGCACAGGCCAATGCCTGCCATTGGCGGCGGGAAATGCCGTGCGGCCGCTTCAACGGAAGCTTTTGTTGCCGTGCCTCGAGCGCCGTCCGCCGATCGTAGGGGTGACATCCCGCCAGTAGTTCATAGATAACGCAGGCCAGCGCATAGGCGTCATCCTGGGGCGAAGGATTCATGCCCTTGAGTCGGGCATAGCTCGCATACACTGGCGTATAGCCATTGAGTCCGGTTGACCAGCCGTCCTGGGGTGTAACCGCATGAACCATCCGCGCTACGCCGAAATCGAGAACCCGGGGCTGGCCCCGCTCATCCAGAATGATATTGGCGGGCTTCAGGTCGCCGTGGATCACGCCTTTGGCATGGGCATGTTGCAGGGCAGTAATCAGTCCCTGAATGATCGACCGCGTCGCCGACGACCGTCGCGCCATCGGTGTCATCTGACGCAGATAGAGATCCAGCGTCGGTCCACTCAACCACTCCATGACCAGATAAAACAGCGTACCGTCCCGGTCGAAGTCATACACCGCCACGACGTTCGGATGCACTAACTGCTGGGCTCTCGCCGCTTCCCGCTCCAAGCCGAAGCAGGCTTCCGGGCGTCGCTGCAAATCCAGGTTCAGGATCTTGATCGCCACGAACGGCTGTGAGGCACAGGCCTCCACTTTGCGCAGATCCCGGGCTTTGAACACCCAGGCCGTGGTGCCACTCCCGAGCAGGGACTCAAGCACATAGCGATTGGCGATGCAGCGCCCGATCAGATCCTGCGGGTGGCGAACCGCCGTTGAGACGTCGGCCTGTTCCGGGGCTTCCGGCTTCTGCTGACTGGACCTCTGCTGCAATCCTCGCTCGCTTCCCGGCGTTGGTTCGCCGGCCGGTCCTGCGACCAGGATCTCAGCAACAACCGGCACATCCGAGCGCTTACCGGGAGCAGCCTGTTCACGCGGTGGTGTTATCGACATGTCCCCTCCCTCAGCTCACTGCAACCACGACCGCGGTCAGATTGTCCCGCGCCGGTCGGCCAAGACCATGCGCTTGCAGCGCCGTGGCCACGTCTTCGGGATCGGCGAGACCGAGCAGAATGCTGACTTCCTCAGGCTCCAGTTCCCGATACAAACCATCGCTGCACAGTAGCAACATATCGCCCGGCTCCACGCCAAACGTGCGCACTTCCAGTTGCAGACCTGGCCCCACGCCGACTGCCTGGGTCAAGGCATGACGTTTCGGACGCTCGGCAACTTCACGTGGGCAGTGGCCTTGCTCCAGCCAACGGCGTTCCAGCGAGTGATCCTGGGACACCTGAAACAAATTGCCCCCACGCATGAGATATAAACGGCTGTCTCCCGCCCATACACAGGCACAGCGCATACCCTGCGCCAGTAACGCCACTACCGTGCTGCCAATACAGTTCCGCTCCCCAAGCTGACGAGCCCGCTCGTGCAGCTCTCGATTCACCTCGAACAGACACCTCCGAACCTGGTTCAGGTATTCATCCAGTGTCTCCGGCCGGTCTGTACGGCTCAGCGCATCAACAATGGCCTGGCTGGCATAATCTCCCTGGTCATGTCCGCCCATGCCATCCGCAACCAGCCACAGCCCCTGATCGGGCATGCTCAGCCAGGCATCCTCGTTGCGTCGACGCACATGGCCAGGATGGGAAAAACCAGCGGAGCGCCAGATTCCTGCAGGCAAATCCGGTGCTGATTGCATGGCGCCAGCCATAGCATTCAGAGACGGCATGGCGGTAACTTTCGTGGTCATGGATATCCTTATCCTGTGCCTGATCCGTTCGTGGAGAGTTGATTAACTGCCACTCAAGTCCGGTAACCGAAACTGCTGCAACTCCCGCTGCAGAAGAACCTGCAAATCACTGCCGCCCTGCAGGCTGTACACCACGCGACGACCATCCAGCTCATAGGCAATCTGATAGGGCCCGCCATCTCGCACCGACTCCAACTCGAACAGCTCCAGCAACCGTAACAATGACCAGTTGCCGTCGAACGAGCGTTTTGACAGCAGGCCGTTGTAGTCCTCAAACATCACACCCACGCCAGGCATTGCGCGCGCGGCGGGCCATTCCAGCGAGGTCGGTCGTTGCGGACCGTGACGGTAGCTCATGCGCTGATCATCGAGGCGCAACTCGAAGCGGCTGACGTTGGCATCCAGAAACAGGGGGCGCAGCGCCAGCTTCACCTTGAAGCCCTGCTCGCCACCGAAGAGGCCCTGCCTGATTCGCTGCGCACGCTGGAACTGCTGCAAAAGCTCGGGACTCAAGGCCAGGCCCCGCCCACTGATTTGACGGGAGGCCCAGCGGTTGCGGCCCGTTTCGACAAAGGGGCTGAGGTAATCGTCAAAGAAGCGCTGATTGACCCCATCCCGGCCAAAAAACTCGGAGAAATGCCCAAAACTCGCCTCCGTCTTCGCCCGACTGGTCAGGGGGTAACGCCCCTGCAGGTGACGGTCGTAATAGGCTTTCACACCGTCGTAATAAGCCACGGCAATATGCTCCTGGGTCTGCTGTAGCATCACAGACCAGGCCTGGTCCGCCAGATCCAGCACCCATGACCGCACCGGCTCCGGCATTTGCCGCCCCACAATTTGCAGCTCGCTCAATGGATCCGTGCCACCCTG
>CAYXVO010000115.1:0-8195 GCA_964467875.1 uncultured Pseudomonadales bacterium
GGAATGGGCGCTCCATGCTCAACAAGTATCCCCTCTGGAACAACCTGCTGATCCTGTGTCTGATCGGCATTGGTTTTCTTTATGCCGCACCGAATCTATATCCCGATGATTATGCTGTTCAGGTGAGTGGGGCCAGCGCCACGACCGTAATCGATGGCGATGTACTGTCCCGTGCGGAGCAAGCGCTGCGAGAGGCGGGCGTTGACTACCGTAATCCGGAACTCGCTGAGGGGAACGTCGCTGTTCGACTGGATACCTGTGAAGGCCAGTTGCGCGCCAAAGCTGTGTTGCAGCGGGCGCTAGGTTCTAATTATGTGGTGGCTCTCAACCTGGCGCCAACAACGCCTGACTGGCTGACTGCCGTTGGCGCCAAGCCCATGAAGCTGGGCCTGGACCTACGCGGTGGGGTTCACTTTCTGCTCGAGGTTGATATACCGGAAGCCTTGAAGCAGCGCCTGGAAGTGTACGTGAGCGAAATCAAGCAGCGTATGCGGGAAGAGAAGATCCGCTATCGAACGGTAGATGTGAGGAGTAATCGGGGCGCAATCGCGGTATTCAAACAGGAGGATGAGCGGGATCGTGCCCTCAGTCTGGTACGCCGGGAGTTCAGCGATTTTGATGTGGTAACCCGGGACCAGGGAGGCGACTTTCTGCTCGAGATGCGTTTGTCTGATGCCCAGGTGAGCGCGATTGAAGATTACGCCATCAAGCAGAACCTGACGACGTTGCGCAACCGGGTGAACGAGCTGGGCGTGGCGGAGCCATTGGTGCAGCGCCAGGGACGTAACCGGATTGTGGTCGAATTGCCAGGTGTTCAGGATACGGCCCAGGCCAAGCGGGTGATCGGTCAGACAGCGAACCTTGAGTTTCGACTGGAAGCCCGTGCCGATGCATCTCGGGCAACGACCGATGAGTTTGCATTTCGCAGTCAGCCAGGTCGTACCGCGGCTCTCGATCGCGACATCATCGTCACCGGCGACAGTGTGTCCGACGCCAATCAGAGCTTTGACGAAAACGGTCAGCCGCAGGTAAATATCACCCTGGACGGTCGTGGCGGCAACATCATGGGTCGGGTTACCTCCGATGCGGTCGGTCGCCGCATGGCGGTACTCTTTGTCGAGCGCAAGATCCGCGAGGACGGCGCCCAGACACAGTCTGCGGGTGGCGAGCGCGCAGCACCACGGACCTATACCGAGAAAAGCATTATCAGCCTCGCGACTATTCAAACGACGCTGGGAAGCTCGTTTCGCATTACAGGGCTGGATTCTGTTGCTGAGGCGCGCGAACTGTCACTGCTGTTGCGCGCAGGGGCCTTGGCGGCGCCTATCTATTTCGCCGAGGAGCGTACGATTGGCCCCAGTCTTGGTCAGCAGAACATTGATGCCGGTATTAAATCCACAATAATCGGGTTTGCCGGTATCGTAATCTGGATGTTGCTGGCGTACCGCGTATTCGGCGTGTTCGCGAGCACGGCATTAACGCTGAATGTCATTCTGATCATTGCGGCCATGTCTATTTTTGGGGCCACGCTCACCATGCCTGGTATCGCCGGTATCGTACTGACGCTGGGGATGGCCGTGGATGCCAACGTGTTGATCAATGCCCGGATTCAGGAGGAGATCCGTAATGGGGCGCCACCGCAAGGTGCCATTCGGGCCGGCTATGATCGGGCCTTCTCGGCCATCTTCGATGGCAATATTACGACCTTGTTCGTGGCCATTATTTTGTTTGGATTGGGTACCGGACCGGTCAAGGGCTTCGCCGTGACCCTGATGGTGGGGATCGTCATGTCCATGTTCACCGCGATCTCCGTTACGAGAGCAATGGTGAATCTGGTGTATGGCGGCCGCAACGTGAAAAATCTTGCCATCGGGGGCACGCGGAGAGCATGAGCATGCAAAATGGTTCCGAGAAAATCTATGATTTCATGAAGATCCGCATACCCATGATCATTCTGTCATTGGTACTGGTCGTCGGATCAGTGATTGCGATCGCGGTAAATGGATTTAATTTTGGCCTGGATTTCACCGGCGGCAGCCTGATTGAAGTTGAGTATAAGGAGCCGCCAGTCGTCAGTGACGTCCGGGAAAAGCTGCAGGCCCAGGGTTTTGGAAATGTTGTGGTTCAGCGCTTTGGTACAGAGACCAGCCTCGTCGTCCGCTTGCAGGAAGGTGGTGATGAAATCGGGGAGCGGGTTGTTCAAGCCCTGCGTGCCGATGGTGCCGAGGTAGAGTTGCGTCGTTCGGAATATGTGGGCGGGCAGGTTGGTGAGGAGTTGCGCGAACAGGGTGGGCTCGCACTCTTGTTAGCATTGGGTGCAATTCTCGTTTACGTGGGAATGCGCTTCCAGTTCAAATTCGCGGTCAGTTCCGTTCTTGCGCTGGTGCATGACGTGATTGTGACGCTTGGGGCGTTTGCCTTGTTTCAATGGGACTTTGATCTAACGGTGCTGGCGGCAGTGTTGGCGATTATTGGTTATTCCCTGAACGACTCTATCGTTGTGTTCGACCGAATTCGGGAGAACTTCCGCAAAGTGCGCAAGGCGACTCCCGTTGAGACCGTCAACATTTCCCTGACCCAGACGTTGGCACGGACACTCGTGACATCGGGTACGACGATGCTGGTAACGCTAGCCTTGTTTGTGTTTGGCGGAGAAGCTGTACATTATTTTGCCGCAGCGCTGTTGATTGGTGTTGGTTTTGGTACCTATTCGTCAATCTACGTTGCGACAGCGATTTCCTTGATGATGGGCGCGTCGAAGGAAGACTTCATGCTGCCTGCGAAGGAGGAGGGTGACGGCTCGGAAGTGGATATGCGCCCGTAGCTCCTGAGTGAATGTACGTTCCTGACGAACGCTTTGTCCTGAACAAATAAAAAAGCCGGATTAAAATCCGGCTTTTTTATTTGCTTTGATTTATGGCCTATTCGGCGGCGGGTGACGCCTCCGAATTGCTGGGGTGCGGTTACTCCCGCAGGCTGTGTAGCTTTTGCGTGGTGGTCTTGAATAATTTCGGACCCGCGCAGACCAGGCGCCGGGTGGATTCCGTGCCCGGTTGACCGTTCAGATCACCGGCAAGTGCACCGGCTTCCTTGCAGATCAGCAGGGCTGCCGACAGATCGATAGGCTCCAGCTGCTCCAGGACTACCGCGTCCAGCCGATTGGCCGCAACCTGAGCCAGATCCAATGCCGAGCACTGGCTGGTGCGAACCTGGAAAGCGGAGTTGAGCAGTTCGCAAAAAACCGGGCTTGGCGTCGACTTCTCCTCATTCACGATCGTCAGTGCATTGGTGCTGATGATTGCATGCTCAATGTTGGCGAGAGTGCCAACCCGGATACGGCGTCCATTGAGAGATGCTCCAGCACCTCTGCTCGCGGTAAATTCGTCGTGCTGGGCCGGCGCGGTCAGGAGGGCATGCTCGGCTACGCCATTCTTTTTGCACACTACGGAAATTGCCCAGTCCGGCAGATTGCGGAGCAGGCTGAGTGGGTTGTGAATGTTGGAGATGTGCCAGCTAAAGCCTTTTTCAATCCCCTGAAAGTCGCCCCGCTTTGCAATTTTATGAGCCGGATAGGCACGCGCCAGTGCACGGGCAAGGGTGTCGTAGTAGGAGGCTTCGAGTTGGGATAGAAACTTCTTCAGATCCTGGGAAGTTGCAGCTTTTCCGCCGTCGCGATCGAGCGCCAGCATCAGTTGTTCGTTGGCCGAACGAATGGCCCGCAGGCCAATGTTGATCATGGGTTGCATAGCGGATTCACTTTTAAAGAACTGGGAAAAGAACGGCCGGTCAAGATCAGGGATAGTCCGGGGCGCGTATGATAGCAGATTCGAGATGCGGTGACAGGGGAATGCGGATAAAAGCTGTTGCTTCTGGTAACATTTCGGCTTCCATCAATCAGGGGGTCTGATGTTCGACCAAATTCGCATAGTCCTAATTAACACCTCTCATCCAGGCAATATTGGCGCCGTCGCCCGCGCCATGAAGAACATGGGATTTGCGCGCCTGGTTCTGGTTCAGCCCCAGCAATACCCGGATCCGGCGGCCGTGGCGCGGGCCGCCGGCGCCACGGATGTGCTGGATGGGGCACTGGTGGTGGAAACCCTTGAAGAAGCGCTGGTTGGTTGCCGTCTGGTGGTGGGGGCGAGTGCCCGCGAGCGACGCATTCCCTGGCCAGTGGTGACGCCTCGCGACCTCGCCAATGACGTGGGTGATGCGCTGGCGCCAGAGGGGGAGGTGGCGGTTTTGTTCGGGAGGGAGGCCAGTGGGTTGACCAACGAGGAGTTGCAGCGCTGCAATCTGCATGTCCATATTCCGTCCAATCCTGAGTTCAGCTCCTTGAATCTTGCCATGGCGGTTCAGGTTGTCACCTATGAGCTGCGGATGAAGTTTCTGAGCACGGCCGCTGGTGACAATATGGTGCCAGAACTTGCTGCCATGACATCGCCACAGGACGCCGGTTGGGATATTGAGCCGGCGACGACAGAGGAAGTGGAGCGATACCTGGTCCACCTGGAAGAAATTCTGGTGCAGACCGGCTTTCACAATCCGGCAAACCCTCGTCAGTTGATGGCGCGTTTGCGCAGGCTTTATCAGCGATGTCGGCTGGATAAGATGGAGGTGAATATTCTGCGCGGGATACTGACCGCTCAGCAGGACGCACTAAAGGTGGCTGCTCGACGGGATAAAACCGATCACTGAGTTTGTTGCACTGACGTTGTGTGCCTTGTTTTGGGCCGGTTTGTTCCGGTATCGTTTTACATTGTTCATTAGCAGGCGGATGCCATGTTTGCTCGGTTGAAAGAAGATATTCAGAGTGTGTTCCATCGGGACCCGGCGGCCCGTAACGCGATCGAGGTTCTCACGAGTTATCCGGGATTACACGCTTTGTTGATGCATCGCTGCTCCCATTGGCTTTGGAACAAAGGCTTTAAGTGGCTGGCCCGTTTTCTCTCCACAATCAGCCGTTGGTTTACCGGCATCGAGATCCATCCGGGCGCGCGCATCGGCCGGCGGTTTTTTATCGACCATGGTATGGGTGTGGTGATTGGCGAGACTGCGGAGATCGGTGACGACGTCACGCTGTACCAGGGCGTCACGCTGGGCGGGACTAGCTGGAATAAAGGGAAGCGTCATCCAACGTTGCATAACGGTGTGGTGGTGGGAGCCGGGGCCAAGATTCTGGGGCCTTTCGAGGTGGGTGAGAACGCCAAGGTTGGCTCTAACGCAGTCGTTACCAAGGCGGTTCCCGCAGGAGCTACCGTGGTCGGAATTCCCGGGCGAATCATTATCAAGGTCCCGGACGAGGACGATGCTCACAAACGCCGCCATATGGAGGAGCAGATTGGGTTTGATGCTTATGGTCTAAGCGAGGAGATGCCGGACCCGGTTGCCCGTTCCATCCGCAGCATTCTGGATCATATGCATGCTATGGATATGCGCATGGAGCAAATCTGCAAATCGCTTGAACGGCTTGATGAAAATTACCGTCGCTCAGACCTGCCTCCGCTCAAACAGGAAGATTTTGATTGTGTGCGGGATGCGGATGCCTAGTAGCCTCGTGCGTTATTGACTGAACAGGCAGCAGGATCGGAGATGCCCGGTTGGCTAATTCTGTTGGGAATATCCGACTGACTAGCATGGTTATTTAGTTGATTAAAATGTAGGGGTATCGGATAATCCGCGAGGAATCGGGAACGCTGAATTGCGGGTGTAGAAAGTTATGCGATTAACGACGAAAGGCCGGTATGCGGTAACGGCAATGTTGGATCTGGCGCTGCATTCCCATGAGGGGCCCGTTAGCCTGGCCGACATTTCTCGGCGTCAAGGTATTTCCCTGTCATACCTGGAGCAGCTGTTTGCCAGGTTGCGGCGCAATGAGCTGGTGTCCAGCGTGCGCGGCCCCGGTGGTGGTTATCGCCTTGGGCGTGATGGCGCCTCCATTTTCGTCGCCCAGGTGGTTGACGCGGTCAACGAATCCCTTGATACGACCCGTTGTAATCAACGGGGCGATTGTCAGGGAGGAGACAAGTGTCTGACCCACCACCTCTGGTGTGACTTGAGCGATCAAATTCACTCTTTCCTGAACGGAATCAGCTTGTCGGATCTCATGGCCAAGCGCGAAGTGCAGATTGTCGCCCAGCGGCAGACACGGCGCATGCGTGACGACCAGCAGGGGCTGAGTGAAATAGGGATCGCGTCCCTTTAAAATCCTCTTGGCCGTCTCGTTGCGGATGGCGGCCATGTCCATGTGATTTGAGCAGGTCGGCTGACTGTTCATGTAATTGCCCTCATCAGAGAACTCTGTTGCTTTGACCATGAAAGCGCCCATTTATCTCGATTATGCCGCCACCACGCCCGTCGACCCCCGGGTGGCGGAAAAGATGATGAACTGTCTTACTCTTGACGGTAATTTTGGTAATCCTGCCTCCCGTTCCCATGTGTATGGCTGGCGTGCCGAGCAGTCGGTGGAGTTGGCGCGACGGCAGGTGGCCACGTTGATCAATGCGGATCCTCGCGAGATTGTGTGGACCTCGGGAGCAACGGAATCCAATAACCTGGCGATCAAGGGCGCGGCTGCTTTCTATGGCGATGAGCGCCGTCACATCATTACCTCGCGGATTGAACATAAGGCGGTGCTTGATACCTGCAAGCTGTTGCAGGAGCAGGGGTATGAGGTCACCTTCCTGACGCCGGACCGGCATGGCTTGATTGCACCCGACGCGGTGGCCGAGGCGTTGCGCCCGGACACCTTGTTGGTATCGCTGATGCACGTGAATAACGAGCTGGGCGTGGTCACGGATATTGAGGCGATTGGCCGTCTCACGCGTGGGGCTGGCGTGCTTTTTCATGTTGATGCGGCCCAGAGCGCGGGTAAGCTTCCGGTTGATGTGGCGCACTGCCAGGCTGATCTGATGTCTTTTTCGGCGCACAAGATCTATGGGCCGAAAGGGGTGGGCGCCTTGTATGTGCGGCGCCAGCCCAAGGTGCGGCTGGTTGCCCAGATGCATGGCGGCGGCCACGAGCAGGGGATGCGTTCCGGCACGCTGCCGACTCATCAAGTCGTGGGTATGGGCGAGGCGTTTGCCCTGGCTGGTTCGCTCATGTCCGTCGAAGCGCAGCAGATCACTGCGTTGCGTCGTCGTTTCTTGGATGGCGTGGCGTCACTGCCAGGCGTGCAGTTAAATGGTGACCCAGAACAACGAGTCAGCGGCATTCTGAATCTTGCCTTTGGTGGCATCGAAGGCGAATCCTTGATGATGGCGCTCAAGGATCTGGCGCTGTCCTCTGGCTCCGCCTGTACCTCGGCCAGTGTCGAACCGTCTTATGTGCTGAAAGGGATTGGGCTCGGTGATGAATTGGCCCATAGTTCCCTGCGGTTTTCATTCGGCCGGTTCACGACGGAGGCTGACATCGATAGCGCCATTAAGCAGGTTTGCCAGGCTGTGATGCGGATGCGACGGACGTGAGTTTAGGAGCCTTTCGCGCTATTCGGATCGGTATATAATTTTGCGGAACCCGCGTATAATCGCGGGTTTAGTTTTCTCTTTTCATCCGTTTTTTCAATTCACCAGATCGTTGGAGATCCTACATGGCCGTTGAACGTACCCTTTCCATTATCAAGCCCGATGCCGTTGCAAAGAACGTGATTGGTGAAATCTACAGCCGCTTCGAAAAAGCTGGTCTTCAGGTTGTTGTCGCCAAGATGGCGCACCTGACACAGGCCCAGGCAGAAGGCTTCTACGCCGAGCATAAAGAGCGTGGTTTTTTCCCGGATCTGGTTGCGTTCATGACCTCTGGCCCTGTAATGATTCAGGTGCTGGAAGGCGAGAATGCCGTTCTCCAGAATCGTGACCTGATGGGCGCGACCAATCCCAAGGAAGCGGCTGCGGGAACTATTCGCGCTGATTTCGCTCAATCTATCGATGCCAACGCTGTGCACGGTTCGGATTCAACGACTTCCGCAGAGCGCGAAGTGGCTTACTTTTTCGACAAAAACGAAATCTGCCCCCGTAGTTAATAGGGCGGAGGTTCGGGTAACGGCGGGAGGCGAAGCGGAAATGCTGTTTCGCCTCTTGTCGCTTGGCGACAGACGGGTCGTTGTTTGACGCCAAGCAGCTGCGCCACCAAGTACATTGAGGGTTTTATGAGTCAGTCACCAGAGAAAGCCAATCTGCTCGGGATGAGCCGTCAAAAGC
>CAYXVO010000116.1:0-8142 GCA_964467875.1 uncultured Pseudomonadales bacterium
TGCCAGTTGGCACTGGCAGGCAGGGTGACCAGATCGCGGGTCATGATGTCGAGGGCTCTGAGTGTGGTCTGGCCGCCGCTATCGACTGATGGCCCCGCGTGGTAGTGCTCGTTATGGCTGTTGCTTGCGGGGCGGGCGAAGCGCTGTTCTGCCCGCAGAGGCGCAACCGCCGCGACCGGACTCAGCTGGTTGATCAGGCGTCGGGTCAGGTCAACGGATAACGGCGTGACAATGCGGGCGCCCGGATCATAGATAAATAATCCCATAACAAGATCCTTGATGAATGGGGCACTCGGGCTTCCAGGGTCGTACCGCTCTTGCTGGTCCTCGGATGCGGGTCAGCCAGACTAGCTGGAAGCCTGCCGCAAGCGTTTGCGCAGAAACCGGCCGGGCGTAATGGCGCGCACAAGGTCGACTTCCAGGCACAAGGGTTGGCCGGTAATAAGATCCGCCAGAACTTCGCCCGCCAAAGGGCAGGTGGCAAGTCCCTTGGATCCATGTCCGACGGTGGCGTAAAGTCCCGGCCAGTTTGTCAGTGTCTGCTCTGAATATAGCCCATTCGAGGTGCTAGGCGAGGTGCTATTCGATGTGCTATCCGAGGTGACCGGGCTCTGAGGAAGCGGGCCGATGAGGGGAAGGTAGTCCGGACTCCCGCTGCGAAAGCCGACCCGACCACTCAGGTCCACCAAATCCGATACCTGCAACAGCGGTGCCCAGTCTGGGATAAGCCGGCCCAATTGCTCCAGGTTCGCCCGATGGTCCTCCGGGCGAACCTGGCTGTCACTGTTGCCATGCTGGAAGGTGGCGCCGGTACAGAGCATTCCCTGTATGGGGGGCGCCACATAGCCTTCGCCACAGACAACCGCTTTCAGGTGCAGGTCCGAAGGTGCTTTAAACCGGGCAATCTGGCCGCGGATATTTTTAAGCGGGAGGTCCTTGGTCTGGGAAAACGCCTTGATGGCGGTCGCATTGGCGAGAATAACAACCGGAGCCTGGTCCAGAAGTCGTTCTTCGGCATCCAGCAGGTTCCAATGTTGGGTGCTGGGATCGAAATGAAGCTCGGCGATAAAGCTCGGCCGCACCTCGACTCCAATGTCCTCCAGCAATGCCCGGCACAGATTGCCCGGTTGCACCGCGCCGGAATGCGGAAAGTACAAGCCTGCCTGGGGCAGGGGCGTGCCCGCCAACTGGCTGGCGTGTTCGGCGGACACCGCTTGCAGGACATCCGCCGGATACCGGTTGAGTTCCAGAAACTTTTGTTGACGGGCTTGCTCCGCCGCGGACTCGGCAAGCTGGAGCACGCCACAGGGCTGCCAGAATGGGGGCGACGCCAAGGCGCTGAGCTGCCTGTAGGCGCGCTGCGCATGGAGCAGGCTGGCGAGTTGCAGGCGAGTCTGTGGGGAGTACTCCACGCCCAGCTTGGTGTAGAGAACGCCTTGTGGATTGCCGGAGGCACCCTGCGCCACACCCTGGCCGTCATAGATGCGTACCTTCCAGCCACGGCTCGCCAGATTCCAGGCGGCCTGTGTACCGGCGAGGCCTGCGCCAATGATAATGGCTTCGCGCGCAAGGCTCGGAGAGGATTGGATGTTGGCTTCAGCGGCCGGCCCCAGGGTGCCTCGGAGCATTTCCCGCTTGCGGCCGAAGCCGGGTACCTTTTCCACCTGAAAGCCCTGTTCCTGCAGTCCGCGGCGGATGATGCCGGCACAGGAGAAGGTGGAGAAGGTCGTGCCGGGTGCGGAATGCTGCGCGATCAGGCGAAATAGGCTCGATGTCCAGAGATCCGGATTCTTGGCCGGTGCAAAGCCATCGAGAAACCAGGCATCGGCAGTAAAGCTTGCGCGCGCAAACTGCTGTTCCGCATCACCCAGCAGCAGCGTCAGGCGCACCCGCCCGCCGCCCAGTAGCAAGCGATGAAAACCTGCCACCGCTGGCGGGTAAACCGCCAGTAATTCCTGGGCGTAGGGTGCGACTT
Organism: uncultured Pseudomonadales bacterium; assembly: GCA_964467875.1. Taxonomy (GTDB): domain Bacteria; phylum Pseudomonadota; class Gammaproteobacteria; order Pseudomonadales; family Oleiphilaceae; genus JAEZAA01. Next base: position 1,976 of record CAYXVO010000116.1, read on the forward strand.
GTGGCCAGGCTTGCAACGAGTGTGCGAGATCCTCTGGCGTCAGTGGCCAGCGCTCGACCGAAATAAAGTGCAATACCGCGTCTGGACGCTTGACCTGCTGCGCCCACAGCGCCCAGGTGAGGAGGAAATTGAGACCCGTGCCGAAGCCGGTTTCCGCCACGGTGAAATGGCCGGGGCCTTGTGCGGCAAAGCGCTCGGCAAGATTGTTCCGACGCAGAAAAACGAAATCGCTCTCCGCCAGTCCCGACTCCTGGTCATAGTAGACGTCGGCAAACAGGCGGGAGGAAGGGTGGCTGTCCCGCCAGTCGATCTGGGCGTTGTCGAGTTGAGGGCCCGCGACCCGGTCACTGGCGGAATCCGTACTCATTGCTGCAGCTGGGCCTTTTTCACAATGATCGGCTCAACGGGCACGTCGCCATGGCCGCGGCTGGTGCCAGTGCGAACCTGGGATAGTTTATCAATGACGTCCATGCCCTGGACGATTTCGCCAAACACGGCATAGCCGGGCGCGCCGGGGCGGCCGTCCAGATAGGCGTTGTCGACGGTATTGATGAAAAACTGGGAAGACGCAGAATCAGGCCGCGAGGTGCGCGCCATGGCCAGCGTACCCCGGCGGTTCTTCAGGCCGTTGCTGGATTCGTTACGAATGGGTGCACGCCCCTGCTTTTGCACCATATCCACAGTAAAGCCGCCGCCCTGGATCATGAAGTTGGGGATCACCCGGTGAAAGATGGTGTTGTCATAGAAGCCGGCCTCAACGTACTCCAGGAAGTTGGCCACGCTGATGGGTGCTTTGTCTTTATAGAGCTCAATAACAAAATTGCCCTGGTTGGTTTGAAACTCGACCCGGGGCGGCGCTTCGCTTTTTGCTTTCGGCTGGGGGGCGGCCGTGGGTGCAGCGCCGGTTTCGGCTGCGACGGAATAGGTGCTCAACACCATAAGAAAGGAGAACAGGGAGAACATCTTCATGAAATTACGCATGGCGCACGGTCCTGTGGGCTGGTTGAACTGGGTTCATTCGGTTGATTTAAACAGCGTTAGGCGTTTTACCTGATCTCCCAAGTGGATACAAGCGTTCAGGGGCAGGAGACAGATCAGATGGCTGGATATAAAAAGTAACAAACCGTAACGATCTGATGTGTACAAAATAACCAGTCGCTTCCATTATTGATATTGAGAAAAACTAAAAAAATTCGAACTACTCTTTACCCCTCAAAGTCTGGTGATCCTATGTTCAACGCCAATCAGCACCTCGAAAAATCCCGCCTTGGCCGTCTGCTGGTCAATCGTGGCTATGTTACAGAAAGTCAGCTGGAAATGGCGCTTGTCGAACAGCGCCAGACCGGGCGCAAGCTTGGTGAGGTACTGATTGCCCAGGGCTTGATCAGCGAGCGTAATCTGAGCCGGACCCTGCGTCACCAAACCCGTTATCGCTATGCCGCCGCCTTTGTGGCGATGGCCGTCGCACCCTTGCAGCCAGCTTTTGCGCTGGGTGCCAATCCGGTGCAGCAAACTGCCACCGATGTCGCCGCCGAGCAAATGCTGCAGGCGCAACGCAAGGGGCTGCAACCGCTGGATGAGGGTGAGATGTCCGGCGTATCCGCGCAGGGGCTGTATCAGGACCTGCAAGCTCTGGCGAACTGGACGCCACAGGGCGACGATCGCGCGGACGCGGGTCTCGATACCGTGCTGACCCTGGCGAAAGCATTCTCGCCCGTGTGGGAAGTGTTGGATGCCAACGTGGTGATCGAAGGCGTGCATTATGATGGTCGCGATCCGAGTGTGACTGTCACTGGCGATGGCGGCTTCAAACTGGCCATGCCGACGCTGGTGGAAAGTGTTCGCTATGAAGATATTCGCCCGGCGGGAGCCAGTGGTCCGACTTTCGGCACGATTTCGCTGACGAATCTGCGCTTCAACGACAACTTCTCGCTGGTTCTGCGCGGCCGCTAAGAGCAGGCTTGCAGCCACGATTAAAGGTTGTTGACCCGCAACAAAAGCCCCGGATTTCCGGGGCTTTTGCGTTTCAGGCGTTGGCGAGCAGGTGGCGGCCACCCAGGCCTGCGCCCTGGCCATTCTGGCCGTATAGGTGCTGCTGGCTGTCTTGGCCGCGCAGAATGTTCATCACGCGGTGCAGGGAGTGTTGTGAGCGCGACAGGATCCGGGCGTTCACCTCGTTTTGCATCTTGCAGTGATCCAGTTGCGCGGCGACGCGCTCCCAGAGCTCCACCACATCGCCGCGGCCAATCTTGGTGAGGGCCTGCTTCGCGTGTTCAGGAGACAGTTTGAGGTTGTGTCGGGCGAATAGCTCAGCCTTGAGGCGGGCATTCTGTTCAAGCTGTTGCGCGTGTTCGGCCTTGGCCGTGAGGGCCTGTTGAAGGCCTGCGCTATCGCGGGTCTCGAGGGCGGAGCGTTCGTCGTGCAGACTGCGCTCCAGCTCGCTCAGGGAAAGGGCATCTTGTTGCAGAATAGGTATCAGGGAGTCAATCAAACCGGCCATGCAAAACCTCGCAGACGTTACTTAGTTTCCTCCTCGAAACCAAGCAATTTTCCTGCCAGTTTTTCATTGTCAACTTGGTAAGAGCCATCGGCCAGCGCCGCCTTGATGCGGGCGACCCGTTCCTGATTGACTTCGGGCATGCTTTTCAAGCCTTCTTCCAGCTGCTTTAGGCCTTGGGCCTGGCTGCTGAAGCTGACCTGATCGGTACGTGCCGTGGCGTTGTTTGCCTCGCTTTGAGCGGGCGCGCCACCTTTATTGGCATTGGCATCGACTGCTGCGGTGCTGCCTTGCGCCTTGGACCGCATTGCGCCCGGCGAATTAGGATTGATTCCATTGAAATTGACTGACATGGCCGTTTCTCCCGGCAGGAAATCTTGACTCAAATTCTATATCGGCAGACTTCATGAAAACTTTAGGATCTTTTTTGCCGATTGCTTAAGTTCTTGAGACGCCGTCTCATACAGTGTTGAGGCGTCGTCCGAGTGCGCCGGGGCCGATCCGCCGGTGCATTAGATCCGGACTTCCACCACGCCAGCCTCAACCACCGTGGCGCGGATCACACGCTCGGATGACGTATTTTTGACGCTGATCTGTTCGCCCACCCGACCGTCACCGAGCGCTAAACCGGGTGCCTGAACTGCCATGCTCATGCCGCGGGCGTTGATGATAACGGCATCACCGCGTCGAATCACCTCCGGCGCCGTGACAATGGTGGGGTAGAGCGGAGTGCCGGCATCGAGGGTGCGCTTGAGTTGCATCCCGATCACCTCATCCGGATGGCCGAAATGGCCATACCGCAGGGTGGACACATCAACTTCGGTCATGGTGAGGTCGGCGGCACTCACCCGCTGGCCCCGTGCCAGGCTGACGGCGGCGGTTACCACCGCTTGCCAGGCCTGCAGGCGTACCGGCACATAGAGGCTCCAGGGTTGGTTGCCGTTGCAGATGACTCGGACTGACAGACGAGTCTGCAACGAGGTGCCATCGAACTCAGTGGTGGGGGACTGGCTACAAAGGGGTAAGTTCAGGCGCGGATCGAGCCGGCTCACCTCGAAATCAATGCGGCGGCCGAATTCTGCCGCCTGGGCGGCAACAAACTGCTCCAAATCCTGCTGCACTTGCGCCCTGATCTGCTCAATGGCGGTTTTGGGTGCGGCTGGAACCATCACGGCGTTTACCGGCGAAGCCAGCAGGGCCATGAGAAAGAGCGGTGCGGTAAGGCGCAAAAGCATTTTCTGTCCTATTCTGTAGTCAATCTTCCCAAGACACGCACCAAGGTGCGGCCTATCGAATGGATCAAGGCAGGGACGAATTTGTTGAGCGTTTGGCGTACGGATTTTTGACATTCAGAGTAATAGAAGCAAGCAGCGTGCCGCAAACGGTGGCCGCGTTTGGGAGTCTCTTGTATGACAGGTGTTTTGGATAGCGTAAATCAACGCACACAGCTGGTCGGGCAGAACCGCCTGGAGCTGCTTCTGTTTCGCCTGCAGGGCAAGCAGGTTTATGGCATCAACGTGTTCAAGGTCAAGGAAGTGCTGCCGTGCCCGAAACTTACCGGCATGCCCAAGAGCAACCCGGTAGTCCGGGGCATCGCCCATATTCGCGGCATGACCCTGCCCATTCTCGATCTAAGTAAGGCTATCGGCCAACGTGCCATTCCCGAAGAGGCGTTGGCAACCTCCTTTGTCATCATCACCGAATATAACCGGCGTACCCAGGGATTTTTGGTGGGCGGCGTGGACCGCATCGTCAACACCAACTGGGAAGCGATGCATCCGCCGCCCAAGGGCACGGGGAAGGACAGCTATCTGACGGCCGTCACCCAGCTCGACGACCGGCTGGTGGAAATTATCGACGTGGAAAAAATCCTGGCCGAAATCTCGCCGGGGCGGGTGGAGATTAGCGCGGGCGTCATTGACCCCTCCCTCAGCGCCAAAGTGAAGGAGCGTGCCCTGAAGGTGCTGGTGGTCGACGATTCCATGGTGGCCCGTCGCCAGATCCAGCATTGCATGGAAGCCTGTGGCATTGAGGTGGTTACCAAGAACGACGGCAAGCAGGCGTTTGAATATCTGGAATCCCTGGTTGCCGACGGCAGCAAGATCAGCGACCATCTGGCATTGATGATTTCCGACGTGGAAATGCCGGAAATGGACGGCTATACCCTGACCAGTAACTGCAAGAGTCATACGCAATTAATGGATCTGTATATTATGCTTCACACCTCTCTCAGCGGCATCTTCAACAAGGCCATGGTGGAGAAGGTGGGGGCTGACGATTTTATGGCGAAATTCAGTCCGGATGAATTGGCAGACCGCGTCAGCGCAATCATCAAGGAACGCATGCCGGCTTAGGCATGCGTCTCGTCTCCGAGTTCAGTCCAGTGGGTGCCACCAACTGATGTCGACCGGTTCAAACCAACAAAAAACACCGTCCAACGACGACTATATAAAATTCCGGGACTTCCTACAGAAAGCCAGCGGAATTCTGCTGGGTGATAACAAGCAGTACCTGGTCAGCAGCCGTCTCCGCAAGATCCTGCAGGAGCAGGAGGTGGCGAGCCTGTCAGAACTGGTGGACCGAATGCAGCGCCAGCCCCGCTCGGGGTTGCGCGAGCAGGTCATTGACGCCATGACCACCAATGAGACGTTGTGGTTTCGGGATATTCACCCCTTTCGAATCCTGGAAGACAAACTCTTTCCCGAGCTCGGCAGCAGCACCAGTGCCCAGCCCCTGCGAATCTGGTCCGCCGCCTGTTCCACCGGGCAGGAGCCCTATTCCATTGCCATGATCGCGGACGAGTTCCGGCGCCGAAAGCCAGGCTCTCTGCGGGGCGGTGTCAACGTGGTCGCCACCGATATATCGAGCCGCGTATTGGCCGCCGCCAAGGAAGGTGAGTACGAGATGCTGGCCATCGGGCGCGGCTTGTCGGACGACCGCTTGAAAAGCTATTTCGTGAAATCCGCCACCGGCTCCTGGAAGATCAAACCGGAAATTCAGCGCTGCGTGGAGTTTCGCCCGCTGAACCTGCTGGAATCCTATGGTCTGATGGGAAAGTTCGACATCATTTTCTGTCGCAACGTCCTGATCTATTTTTCCGGCGACCTCAAACGGGACATCCTGGAAAGAATGCATGCCTGCCTTAAGCCTGGGGGCTATCTGATTCTTGGGGCCTCGGAATCCTTGAGCGGGTTGCCGGATAAGTATGAAATGGTCCAGTGCCATCCCGGGATTATCTATCGCGCCAAATAGGATTAGAGGCGGGACGAGGGCTAAGCTGAGAGCCTGGGGAAAAAGACCGCCTCCCAATCTTGCAGCTACTCTCATAATCGGATAAAGTAGCGCCCTCTTCAGCTAGCCGCCCAAGTGAAGCAATAATTTACAGGTTTTGGTGAGGTGTCCGAGCGGCTGAAGGAGCACGCCTGGAAAGTGTGTGTACGTTAATAGCGTACCGAGGGTTCGAATCCCTCCCTCACCGCCATCTTAAGGCCCTGTTATGCAGGGCTTTTTCTTTTCTGATGAAGCCTCTTGGACCAATTCTGGACCAGTTTCGCTAGATCCAGGGCCGCTTGAGTCCGGCTTTTTTCTGAATCCCAACATTTCTGAAACCAATCCTGCCATGCTAGGCGTGTTATCGGGAATCCAGCGCCCGTAATGTTTTTTAATCATC
>CAYXVO010000117.1:0-8065 GCA_964467875.1 uncultured Pseudomonadales bacterium
GTCGCGCCCAGCAGTTTCATGCGGTAAACATTGAGCGACTGACGGCGAACGTCTTCCTCCCCCATGAATACGCAACATTCCAGACCAAGGCGCGCGGCCACCGTCGCCGACGCCACACCATGTTGGCCGGCACCGGTTTCGGCGATAATCCGGGGTTTTTTCAGAAACTTCGCCAGCAACGCCTGTCCGATGGTGTTGTTGACCTTGTGCGCGCCCGTGTGGTTCAGATCTTCGCGTTTGAGATAGATCTGGGCACCACCCACTTCACGGGTCAGCCGTTCTGCAAAATACAGAGGTGACGGACGCCCGACATAGTCGGCCAGATCCCGATCAAACTCGGCCTGGAACTCTGGCTGACTGCGCAGGTAGTCATACTGCTGCTCAAGCTCGATCAGCGAGGCCATCAGCGTCTCGGACACGAAACGACCGCCATAAGGCCCGAAATGGCCCCGGGTATCCGGTACGTTTTTCAGAAACTCAGCATCAAATTGAGTCGCCACGACGAACCTCTCTTAAGAAATTTTGCAGTTTAGGGCCGTCCTTGATTCCTTTCGAAGCCTCCACTCCCCCGCTTACATCCACCCCATAGGGGCGACTGAGGGAAATAGCTTGGGCTACATTATCCGGTGTCAGGCCGCCCGCAAGGATCAGAGGCCGGGCAATGTCGGAGGGAATCAGACGCCAGTCGAAGGTTTCACCCGTTCCACCGGGTGTACCAGCTATATAAGTGTCCAGCAGGATACCACAAGCATCGGGATAGGCTGAAACCGAGTCATGCAGATCAAGCCCTGGTTTCATGTGCAGGGCTTTCATAAAGCGTCGGCCAAAGCCCTTGCAGAACCCGTTGGTCTCGTCGCCATGGAACTGCAGCAGGTCTAACGGTACCTGCGCGCAGACTGCTTCCACATAGTCGGGTTCTGGATCTACGAACAACCCGACCAGACTAACGAAGGCCGGCACCACACGGGCGATAGCCCGTGCCTGCTCAATCTCTACGTGACGGGGACTCGCCGAATAGAACACCAGCCCCAAGGCATCGGCGCCGGCCGCAACCGCCTCCTGAGCGTCACTTGGGCGGGTGATACCGCAAATTTTAACGCGCGTGCGCTTCAAGTCTGACTCCGGTTCACGAGAAACGGCAAATTATATCGGCTCGGACCGCGAAGCTAAAGGGAATAGCCGCAACCTGAGGTAAACCCTACAGACCGTCACGCATACCCTGACGTGAGGGACGTTCCCTACCCGGCTTCTTTGCGACTCACAGCATTGCAGACTCAAAGCATTACTAATCCCAATCATTTCTGGCTCAAAAGACCCTGGCTCATATCAGATCCAGAAAGGCCGGACCAAGAGTAGATGCGGGCATCCCAAAACGCTCGCCGTATGTCACATCAACGAAATAGAGCCCGCAAGCTGGTGCTGTGGTCCCACCCAGGCGCCGATCGCGACACTCAAGCAGCTCCCGCACCCACTGAACCGGACGCCTGCCTGCACCCACGGCCATTAATACGCCGGCGATATTGCGCACCATGTGGTGGACAAAGGCGTTCGCCTGGATATCGATAATGACCATCCGCCCGTACCGGGCGACGGACACCTGATGCACATTCCGAAATGGTGAATTGGACTGACAGCCGGCGGCGCGAAAGGAGGAAAAATCGTGCTCACCGACCAGGTATTGGGCTGCCTCGTGCATGAGCGCCTCGTTCAGCGGGCGATGGTTCCAGGTGATCTGCTCCCGGAACAACGCGGGCCGTATTGGGCTGTTATAGATGACATAACGGTAGCGGCGTGCCGTTGCGCTGTAACGGGCATGAAATTCTTCCGGCACCTGCCGCACGGCATGAACCGCCAAATCGTCACACAGAAACGTATTGGCGCCCAGCACCCAGCCACGGGATGACCGCACTGAAGTTGTTTCGAAGTGGACGACCTGATGGGTTGCATGCACACCGGTATCGGTCCGGCCGGCACAGATTACGGTCACGGGATGGTCGGCGACACGGGATAACGCGGCTTCCAGCGCACGCTGCACACTGGGTACGCCTTCCTGCTGTGCCTGAAAGCCATGGAAACGGGCGCCGTTATATTCTAGAACGAGTGCCACACGGCCAGTGCCAATGCGGTCGTCTTCGGAAAACTGCCTAACGGGATACATGGGAGTGTCCTGCCCTCACTACGGAGGGCAGGATTATTACGGAACGAGGGATTTATTCAAGACCTTTCAGCAGATCAAGTGCATCCTGCTTCTGCTGGTCGCTACCTTCCTGGGCCACCTCTTCCAGGATGTCCCGGGCACCTTCGGAGTCCCCCATATCGATATAGGCACGGGCCAGATCGAGCTTGGTGGCAACTTCATCGGTACCTTCCAGGAAGTTGAAGTCATCTTCTTCCAGCTCAACCTCATCTTCCAGCTCGACTTCGCCAGCCAGGGCGCCTTCACCTGTCTCAAGTGCTGCGATCTCTTCGTCCGACAGAATGCCCTCAGCATCGGCTTCAAGTGTCAGCTCGGAATCCAGCTCAAGCTCGGCGTCCGCTTCAAGTGCTGGCGCAGCGGATTCCTCATCTTCCAAGGCCTCCAGGTCGAGATCTGATTCTAGGTCGAGATCAGATGCCAATTCGCCATCCAGCGCTTCGGATCCAAGTTCCAGCTCATCGTCCGCTTCAGATACAGAGTCCAGTGAGAACGCAGATTCCGCGCCCACGTCATCGTTCAGATCGCCGAGCTCAAGGTCCGACTCGAGATCCAGTGATTCAGCAGCGGAAGCTTCAAGGCTCTCCTCGCTGTCAAGATCAAAGCCACTCAGCTCAAGCTCTGAATCATCCAGCGCCAGCTCGCTGTCTGCGACCGGCTCCGGGTTCGCGATGTCACCGCCATTTAAATCCAGCGCCTCATCGAGATCCAGTGTCTCCGCAAGCTCATCCGGCTCCGCACCTGGGGCGTCATCCAGCTCAAGGTCACTGATATCGAACTCAACATCCAGATTATCCACGTCGCTTTCCGCGGCACCGGTCGTGTCTGCAGCTGGCGCCGTATCCGCCATTGCTGCTTCATCCAGCGTGAAGGCGAGTTCGTCATCCTGGGCGCTTTCAGCTATAGCCGTCGCGGACGTTTCTGTGAAGGGCTCATCCATTTCCACATCGGCCTCTTCCTGCACAGCCGAATCCGGATCCTGGAACTGATTGCTACCAGCCATGAACTGGTTTTCCAGGTCGTCCAGGGAAATTTCCGGCTCGTCCTGTTCATCAGTCTCCCAAGAAGCGTCAGGCAGTTCACCGCGCATCATCTCCGCACGCTGAATTGCATCCTCGTCGCCGGAAGTCTGAAGCACTGCAAAATGCTGCTCAAAGGCGTTGGTGTTACCCGCCTGCGCATAGATCTCCAGCAACTTCACCCGCGCATCGGTTCGCTCTGGCTGATCCACAAGCGCTGATTCCAGCAACTGGGCTGCCTGATCCAGACGACCGTAGGCCACGTAAATATCCGCCTCGGACAGAACATCATTGTCTTCTGCCGCAACCCGACCAGCTACTCCCGCTACTGCTGCAGCAGTGGCAGCCGCGCCGTCACCTACCAGGTTCAGCACGTCATCATCGGGAATAGCATCGCCATTAGCCGACGAATAGGAAAGATCTTCTTCCCCGCCTTCCTCTTCACGACTGCGACGACTGACCAGCCAGAGCATGATCAATACCAAAGCAACGCCACCGCCGGCAAATGCCTGATACGTGCGGTCGGTCATCAGACGTTCCAGCAGCGTCGGCTCTGGTTCAGGTAACGCATCCGGGGTTTGCACAACGGGCTTGGCTTCAGCAACTTCGGCGACAGCCGCCACGGCTTGCTCGTCAACGGAACTTACCGAGGCATCCCCTGCCACCAGTTGACCTGCCAGCAGCTCATCCGCACCAGTGTTCAGCGCCTCCGCGCCATCGGCACCTTCAGAGGCTTTGGCACCTTCGATGTCTGTGGCCTCAAAGCCAGCATCCGCAAAGGTGCTGTCATCCAGCGCCGGCGACTCGCTTGCATCGACGAATTGTTCGTTCTGTTGCGCGGTTTGCCCCTGCAGCGCAGCGAGCTGATCATCCTTCAGTGAGACCAGGCTCTGCAGCGTTTGCAACTGGGATTCCAGATCCTGCAAACGGCTTTGCAACTCCTCGTTCTCACGATTGGTTTTATCCAACTTCTCCAGCGTGTCAGTAAGCTTCGCATTGACGTTGCTACCGGTACCGTTGGCTTGCCCATCCTTGCTACCGGCAGACTGCCCTGCTACTGGCTCGGCGTTGAGATCCTCGGCCGCAACAATCTTCAGCTCAACGCCACCTTGACGGGTGCCCGATGCAGCCATGTCGGCAGAGGACGCCTGAGAATCCAGCTGACGCCGACCGAGCGCACGATTTTCCGCCAACGCCCGGTTCTGCGCACTGACTTCAGAAACCGCCTGTGCAAAAGTACGTCGTTCAGCATCGCTGCGATCCGGCATCCGGAGAACCTGACCAGCTTTCAGTTTATTGATATTGCCATCGATAAACGCGTCCGGATTCAGGTCCTGAATCGCCAGCATGGTTTGTTGGGTACTAACGGAGCGACCTGGCCGGTTCTGCACTGCGATTCCCCACAGGGTATCGTCACGGCTCGTCGGGCCGTAGGAACCGGAGGCGACCGATGTGTTACCGCCCTGCGCGCGGGATGAACCGCGGCGCTCAGAACGGGTTTCAGCAGCACCAGGAACGGCAACCTGATCACCGCGAGCCGCAACAATCGTCGTCGGGCGGCTGGGCGCAAACATGGGCGGATCAATCAGCAGCGCGTACTCGCGCAGCAGGCGTCCGCTTGGCCACACCACCTCGACCATAAAATTGAGAAAGGGCTCCCGCACAGGCTTCTTACTGGTCACCTTGATGACAGCCTTGTTGGAGTCCCGGAAAACCACCTTAAAGTTCAGATCCGAGAGGAAATGAACACGCTCAACGCCTGCCCGCTGAAAATCGCCTGGGCTCGCCAGGGTGGGTAGGATCTCCGCGGTGGAAAGGTCACGCACGCTGACCAATTCAATCTCAGCCTCAAGCGGCTGATTTAGCGTGGAGCTAACTTTAGCCTCCCCTAACCCCAACGCCATAGCGATGCTGGAGCTAAGTGTCGACGCTGCGAACAACGCTACCGCGAATTTACGAATCATAACTTCGTTCCTTTCTTTCTAGACCCCAGATGGTACTTACAGCCAAAAGGAGGATTAAAGAGCTGGCCAGACGCTGAATAATGTTATTGACGCGAGGAACGGTGTGTCTGAAACACGCCTTCCGTTCCAAACTCTCTCGTGCAGCAAAAGTAAATGGATACTTGCTTCAGGAAAAAGAATGAGTCGCCCCCTATCCAGTCGAGCAATTCCAGTAAAATAGTCGTTAGGAAATTTCTGAATGAACCCTGATAACGCAGTAAGTATTGATGAGGTCCCGGTTTTTGACAAGGTCGATCCGCGATGCATCTCAAACTTTGGAAGGTTTTATGCACGCGAGACAAAGGACACTTAAATCAGGGACATACAGCTTAGCAAACAGATTGGAATGTTACCTATTGCTGGCAGATACAAAAATCCCCGCCTAAGCGGGGATTCTTGTAGGTATAAATCAGACAACTTACTGCTCAAGCAGAATCCGCAACATACGCCGCAGGGGTTCCGCCGCGCCCCAGAGAAGCTGGTCGCCAACCGTAAATGCATTCAGGTACTGAGGCCCCATGTTCATCTTGCGCAGACGCCCAACGGGGACCGACAAGGTGCCGGTGACCGCAGTCGGGGTCAATTCGCGAATGGTAGCCTCACGCTCATTGGGAATCACTTTCACCCAATCATTGGCCTGCGCGATAATGCCCTCGATATCTGCCAGCGGCACATCACGAGTCAGCTTGATGGTTAAGGCCTGACTGTGGCAACGCATGGCACCAATTCGCACGCAGCTGCCATCCACCGGAACCGGATTGGCCGAACGCCCGAGGATCTTGTTGGTTTCAGCCTGGCCTTTCCATTCCTCGCGGCTTTGACCATTATCCATCTGCTTGTCGATCCAGGGAATCAGGCTGCCGGCCAGCGGCACCCCAAAATTATCCACCGGGAAGGAGGACGAGCGCATTGCCTCGACCACATTGCGGTCGATGTCGAGAATCGCGCTGGACGGATCTGCCAGGTCGCCGGCAACGACATCCCGCGCAGCTCCCATCTGGACCAGCAGCTCCCGCATGTTCTGCGCACCGGCACCACTGGCGGCCTGATATGTCATCGCGGACATCCACTCCACCAGGCCGGCCTCGAACAAACCGCCAAGCCCCAGCAACATCAGGCTGACGGTGCAATTGCCACCGATGAAGTTCTTGACGCCTTGCTGCAGCGCTTCATCAATCACCTTGCGGTTTACCGGATCCAGCACTATAACGGCGTCGTCCTTCATCCGCAGTGAGGAAGCGGCATCGATCCAGTAGCCTTGCCAGCCGTCGGCGCGAAGCTTCGGGAAGATTTCGTTGGTATAGTCGCCGCCCTGACAGGAAATGATGACATCCATGGCCTTGAGTTCGTCGATGCTGAACGCATCCTTCAACGCCGGAATATCCTTGCCGATAGCCGGACCTTTCCCACCCACGTTAGAGGTGGTGAAGAACACCGGTTCCACCAGACTGAAATCATCTTCCGCCAGCATCCGCTGCATCAGAACGGAGCCAACCATGCCCCGCCAACCAACTAAACCTACACGCTTCATCTAGAGTACCCGGTTATCTCAATGAGCCGGCCATACCGGCTCTGGTTATATCTAACGCGGGGCGACGCGTTACAACGCTTCCAGCGCTGCGACTACCGCATCGCCCATCGCCACGGTTCCAACCTTGCGCTGCCCCTCGGAGAAAATATCGCCTGTGCGACACCCCTGATCCAGCACCTGGCTGACCGCCTGCTCGATCATGACCGCCGCCTCTTCCTGACCCAGCGAATAGCGTAACATCATCGCAGCTGAAAGAATGGTTGCCAAGGGGTTGGCAATACCTTGACCCGCAATATCTGGTGCGGAGCCGTGACAGGGTTCGTACATCCCCTTACCGCTTTCGTCCAGGGACGCGGACGGCAACATTCCAATGGAGCCGGTCAGCATGGCCGCCTCATCAGACAAGATATCGCCGAACATGTTCCCCGTGACAATCACATCGAATTGCTTTGGAGCACGCACTAACTGCATGGCTGCGTTGTCGATGTACATGTGACTCAAGGCGACATCTGGATATTCTTTCGCCAGATCTTCCATGATTTCACGCCAAAGCACCGTGACTTCCAGCACGTTGGCCTTGTCCACGGAACAGACCTTTTTGTTACGCTTGCGGGCAGCCTCAAAGGCAACCCGGCCAATGCGACGAATCTCGCTCTCACGATAGACCGCCGTGTTAAAGCCTTCACGCTCGCCATTTTCCAGCACACGAACACCCCGAGGGCCACCAAAATAGAGCCCGCCGGTGAGTTCACGCACGATCAGAATAACCAGACCCGCCACCACTTCCGGCTTCAGGGTCGAGGCACTGGCCAGTTGCGCATATAGAATCGCTGGCCGCAGATTCGCAAACAGTTGCAGCGTTGAGCGGATCGCCAGCAGGCCTTTTTCCGGCCGGATCTTCATCTCCAACTGATCCCACTTCGGACCGCCAACGGCGCCCAAAAGAATGGCATCAGCCTCTTGCGCGGCATTCAGCGTGGCGTCCGGCAGCGGCACACCAGTGGCATCAATTGCCGCGCCACCGATCAGACCATCCTGAAACTCAAGTCCCAGGCCGCACTTGCGATTGACCACATCCAACGCCTTGCGGGCTTCCGCCACGATCTCCGGGCCAATGCCGTCACCGGCCAATACCAGAATTTTGCTTGCCATGATGATCCTTACCTAATCCTAAGTCAGACTTTAAGAAGTATACACAACTAACTGCTATTAAAGGCTTTTACCTTGAAGCAGGAATTCGAACTCAGCCACCAGCGCCAAACAGCCAGGGCGTTTCCTGACGCTTACGTGCTTCATACGTGCGAATGGAATCCGCCTG
>CAYXVO010000118.1:0-8033 GCA_964467875.1 uncultured Pseudomonadales bacterium
TTCCCGCACGCATTCACACGGATGCCGACCGACTGCGCCAGATTCTCCTGAATCTGCTGGGCAACGCCATCAAGTTCACGCCAGCAGGCAAGATCTGGATCAACGTCAGTGCCGAGACGCACGCCGATCAAATCCTTCTACATGCCAGTGTACGCGACACCGGGATCGGCATTCCGGCGGATCAATTGCCAAAGCTCTTCCTACCCTTTGCTCAGATCGACACGTCGACAACACGCCAGTTCGGTGGCACGGGACTTGGGCTGAGTATTACCAAGCAACTGGTGGAAATGTTGGGTGGGGCCATTGAAGTGACCACCCAGCCGGGGGAAGGCTCCACCTTTTCCTTTTCCATTGTTGCGGAGCCGGCTCAGGACCCAGAATTTGAGAACAGCCTCGCCGTGACAGCCTGGCCGGTCGATTTTGCCCAGCGCCACCCCCTGCGAATCCTGTTAGTGGAAGACAACGAGGTCAATCGTAAGGTCGCCGAGGCCATGCTGGGCAAAATCGGCTATCAGCCCATTGTGGTAGAGGATGGACTCGAAGCACTTGCCCAGATCCAGGCACAGCCGGCAACGGCTGATCAGGTGTCCGAGCAGCAGGGGAATTTCGACCTCATTTTGATGGATCTCAACATGCCGCGCTTGGACGGCGTGGAGACCTGCCGCCATATTCGTAACCTGGCGCTGCCCCGCCAGCCGTACATTGTTGCCTTTACCGCCAGCGCCTTGCGCAGCGAGATCGCCCGCGGCGAAGCGGCAGGCATGAATGCCTACCTGATCAAGCCGGTCCGGCTCCAGGCCCTGCTAAAGACCGTGGAAGAAGCCTGGCGGCATCACCAGGGCCAGGCACCCGCGGCTCAGGCAAACAACCCTGGCGGTCCGATCAGCCAAACCGGCTGACCGGCTGCCATGGCCCTGACACCTGAACCGAACCCTCTCTCATGGCGTAAACGCCATAACCGAAACTGGTGAGCCCGAACCGTTTTGCAGGCGCAGGATTCCGATCACCAGCGTGGTTCCCTTGGGTGGTAACCGGTGGAGATTCGTCAGACACTCCAGGATGATGCCGTTTTGTGCCAGAACCTGGGTATTGGTTGAAAACATCGGGTCCTGTCCGGGATCCGCGCCATGGGTATCGATCCCCACACCCGCAATACCCCGCTCGGCTAACAGGAAGGCCGTCGTATCCGCGCCAATTCCCGGAAAATGCAACCCGCCGAGCGCGTCCTGATTGAAAAACTGCTCGGGTGAATTCCATAACTCCTGCCAACCGGTATAAAACAGCACCACCGAACCTGGCGTGATGCGTCCATGCCTGCGCTCCCAGCTCACCACATCCTGTTGCGTAATAACGTAGTCGGGATTGAAGCGGGTGCGATCCCGCACATCGATCACCACGGCCGGACGCACCAGGGATTCAGGCTCATACTCATCGATACCGATGCCGCCCGGATGAAAACTGTTCGGTGCATTCATATGGGTGGCACTGTGTTCGCCAATGCTGAAACTACGCAGGAAATAGCCATCCGTCTCCATATTGGCGACCTCCTCGAAAACCACGGGCGGGTCCCCCGGCCACAGTGGAATGTCCGGTGTGATCCGATGGCTCAGGTCGATAACCTGGCGAAAATGGATATGCTGCATTCCATTACCCGGCCCTTTCGCGGCGTTCGCGGTATTTCCATCCGTCATTGAAAGCGGTAGTTCCATCAAAAAAAGCCCCAGAAAGCCTGCGCACACCGTCCTCAGCAGGCGTCGTTTAGCGGTAATTCGCTTAGCGGTAATTCGTTTTTCGGCACCTGGTTTTGCGATAAACAGCCTCGGCATCATACAACACTCCTCGCGCCAATTAATGACAATCAGTCACGTTAAGAGTAGGAGTGGAGACCAAGGCAGACCACTGCATCAGGTGTCCGTACCGTATAGATTTTGTACAACAATCGTCACGTTTGGTATGGCATTTACATGCCATGAACTGTTACCTGCCACGGGTCGGGCCTGTTTGCCATGATCTCACAGCCTATGGACGCCAGGTGCCAGTACCCGTTGGGGGGCGGGCATCCGCAGACGCCGAAGGCGCTCTATCCGCTGCCGCGTGGCGGGATGAGTGCGCAGCAACGAAGCGTGGTGGCGGGACGTCAGGCTCCGGGGCAACGGGGAATACTCCTCGTGCTCAGCCATGCGGCTTAATGCGGCAATCAAAGGCCTCGGGTCCGCCAGTAGGTCCGCCGCATCCAGATCCGCATGGAACTCTCTTACTCGGAACAGGGCCAGTTGCGCCAAGTCCGCCAACAGGGGTGCTGCCAATACCAGTAGCGCGGCCCAGCCACGATCCACCGCCAGCACCGCGGGCTGATCCAGCAACAGGACGGCAACGCCCAGAACGGCTAACCAGCGCGTGATTCGACGACAGCTCGTTGCGAGCCCAACCATCTGAATATCTCCCCCACGAATATGGCTCATTTCATGGGCAAGCACGCCAGTAAGTTCATACAGGCTGAGATGCCGTAACAGGCCCACCGACACAACAATGGATGGACCCTGGGGTAACTCCAGGGTAAAGGCATTCAGCCAGGGGTTCGGTACCAGATATAAGCGAGGGATATACACCAGCTTTCCGCGACCCGCCAGATCGGTCGCGAGCGATGCCAACGGCGGCGCATCCTCGGGGTAAAGCCGCCATGCCCGTTGCGCCTGCAGCAGGCTTGTTGGTGCGTTTGAGGGTGTAAGCCAGAACCAGAGTAGCGCCCCGAGCGTAGTCGCGAACAACAGCCCGGGCCCCATCAACATCCAGGCCAAAGCCGCCATTTGCAGCATGAGAAAGCCCAAGAGTCCCGCCGTCCAGACACCCAGATAACAGCGTTGACGAGCTAGATCGCCGTTTGCATCCATTCCTGTTCTCCCTCGCCGCGGTCACACCCGCAGCGCGACTTACCCAAGTCACCAGCCGATATCTCTTAGCGCCTCTTACCTCTCAGCTCCTCTTACCTCTCAGCTCCTCTTACCTCTCAGCGCCTCATAAACCTTAAGGCCGCCGAGGCCGGGTTCAAAACGATCAATCACCGTTTGATGCGCTAGGCAAGCTCTGGAGTGCCCATTTCAACAGCCGCACCCTTCCAATCATTAAAAAATGTTCATGGAAAGATGAAGAACTTTACCGCCGCCACAGACTCCAATTCATCGCAGAGCGTTCGACGCCCCCTCGCCGACGCTCTTGCTTGTGTGGCGCGCAACGCGCCCACATTTTTCATGACCAAACCTGCTTGAGAAGAGAAGCATCTCCAAATTTGGACGCCAGGGACGGCGGTCTTTTTTTGCCGGGGTTGCACTCCCTTCCATACCCGGCGCCAAGGTACATGCCGCCGGGTTTGACCCAGCCCAGCCCCCTCATTACCATGGTTGCCAAATCCGACTTTTATGGTCAGTTATTCATGTCCCAGCCCATCCCTGTTGCCCCTTGCTGCCAGTTGCCGTTCGATAATCACTTCGCCCAGCTCCCCGCCCGCTTTTCCCGCCGGGTGGAACCGGCGGGGCTGCGCGCACCGGTCCTGGTCAGCTTCAACGAGAAGCTGGCCCAGCAAATGGGCCTGAGCCCGGAGCTTGCGCAGGAAGAAGGCTTTCTTCAGGCCATGGCGGGACAGACTCTGCTACCGGGATCAGATCCCATTGCCATGAAATACACCGGCCACCAGTTCGGTGTCTACAACCCCGACCTGGGGGACGGCCGGGGCCTGCTGCTCGGCGAAATCGTGGCGCCCGATGGCAAGCGCTGGGACCTGCACCTGAAAGGCGCTGGCACCACGCCGTTTTCCCGCGGCGGCGACGGCCGGGCGGTACTGCGCTCCAGCATCCGCGAATACCTGTGTAGCGAAGCCATGTATCATCTCGGCATTCCCACCACCCGTGCCCTCTGCGTGGTGGGCAGCCAGGAGCCCGTGTACCGGGAAACCGTGGAAACCGGCGCCACCCTGCTGCGGGTTGCCTCCACCCATATCCGCTTCGGCCACTTCGAATACTGTTATTACCAGCGAGACGAAGAAGGCCTGCGCCTGCTGGCAGATTATGTGATCGACCATTTCTTCCCCGACCAGAAAGGGCAGCCCGAGCGTTACCAGTGGCTTTTGGAAGAAGCGATCCGCCGCACTGCCCGCATGATCGCCGCCTGGCAGGCAGTGGGCTTCAACCATGGCGTCATGAATACAGACAATATGTCGATTCTGGGCGAGACGTTCGATTATGGCCCCTTCGCCTTTCTCGACGACTATCAGTCCAACTACATCTGCAATCATTCGGATTACCAGGGCCGCTATGCTTTCGGCCAGCAGCCCCGTATCGGCTTGTGGAACTGCCAGTGCCTGGCCCAGGCCATGCTGCCGCTGGTGGGCGAGAAAGCAGCGCTGGCGGCGCTGAAATGCTACGAGGAAGAATTTCACAGCCAGTTGATCACGCGCTTTCGCGCCAAACTGGGCCTGGACCGGCCGCTGGAGGGAGACGCGCTGTTGGTGCGGGATCTATTGGGACTGCTGGATGCCAGCCATACCGATTACACGATTTTCTTCCGCAGCCTGAGCCGGTTCGAATCGCTTGAGCAGCAGGGCAACCTGCGCGACCTCTTTATCGATCGCGCCACGTTCGATGGCTGGGCTGAACGCTATGCCAGCCGGCTGCAGCAGGAAACCCAGGATTATGCGGCCCGGCGTGACGCCATGAACCGAGTGAACCCCAAGTACGTGCTGCGCAATTACCTGGCGCAAACCGCGATCGAGCAGGCACAAAAAGGTGATTTTCAGGAAGTGAACCGTCTGCTGGAGCTGCTGCGCAAACCGTTTGACGAGCAGCCTGAGCGGGAGTCCTACGCCGCCCTGCCGCCGGACTGGGGCAAGGGCTTGGAAATCAGCTGCTCGTCCTGACGTGGCAGGGACATCCATAACCTCTTGGACCTAGTCTATGCAGATAACTTGCGTATTATGTAAGAAGTAATTCCCTCTCCCCCTCGCGGGAGAGGGCTAGGGAGAGGGGGCAGCGGCGCAGCCGCTTAAAACACGGAGTAAGCATGCTTTCACCCTCTCCCCAACCCTCTCCCCAACCCTCTCCCCAACCCTCTCCCGTCAAGGGAGAGGGAGTAAAAACAATCAATTGAAACATGTGTGCATGGATTAGCCTCTTGCACAGAGGCTATGGATGCCCTTCTTGACTCAATCCCAGCTCCAACGCTGCGACTTGCCGCCATGGAACTCCCACAGGTGCGCACGCCGTCCATCACCCCAGAGTGGATCCTTGATATCCAGCGCCATACCGGGCGCATTGCTGATACGAAACGAGTTGGAGACACTCCGGAGCCAAACCTGATTGGCGCCGCCGTGGCAGGACCAAAGCGTAATGCGCGCCCCTTTGCCCGTGCCTGCATTGGCAACGTCGACACACTTGTCGGGGGCGGACTTGTTATGGATCAAGCCATACTCATCCTGCCACCAGAGCTGGCTGTCGGCACCATGGCAGCGCCATTGGTGGATCTCGGTGCCGTCGGCCGTCTTACGCCCTTCCAGGTCCAGACACTTGCCCTGATCGTTGCGCAGCTTGCGCCACACCACCGGATTGCCGTTGGTGGGCGGATTAATCTGCGGCTGTCCGACCGGACGCCAGTCGCCTTCGTGCCCCTGATCCGTGTAGTGCAGCCAGGCAGAATCGACACCGCGGGCGGCTTTGGCTTCGACCAGGAGTTGGTTCATATAGCCATTTTTCGGCACTGAAAATTGGAAGCCGGGGCCGAATTCCGCCTCACAGGTCGTCTCTCCCACCTGCCAGTTGCCGGAGCCCTGGGTCACACGCCATTCGCGGGTCTGCTCGTTGAGGCAGGCGAAGGGGCGTTGCGAGCCGCAATCCAGATCGTTGAAACGGCCGTTCGCCGACTGCTCGGCGCAATGCTCAATGCCATTCCAGTTATTGGGCTCGCCAGCGTTCCAGCTCCAGATAGCGGCCCGCAGGCGCGGGTCGAACGGCACCACCTGGTCCAGGCCGACCACGCCCAGACTGCATTGCATGGCCTGCGCCATCAACTCAGGCGTGATGGCAGGTGGCGGATTACTGAAGATGTTCGACAGCATCGTCGAATCTTCAAAGATACGGACAATATTATTGAGTACAAATTGGCGGTCGTGGCCGCCGGTACGGCAGGCCGGATAGGGTTGAAAGCTGCCATTGCCGGTGGGATAGCCGTAGTTAAAGACGGTGTTGGCCCAATTGGCATTGCCACAGTTGCCGCCGACCAACAGCACTTGCTTGCCCGCGTTGAGGATATCGGCGCGGCTGATGTTCATAGGCAGTGTCTGGCAACCTTGGGGCTTATAGATCAGATCCCCCATCTGGCGGTTCAGTTGCTCGACCGCTCGATCGTACTGGCCATCCACATGTTCCTGCAGATACAGGATAATCACCTCCTGCCGATTGGCCGACTGCCGTAACCAGGTGGCAATTTCCTTCAGGCCATCTTCAAAGGGACGATCAAATGAACTGCAGCCGATGTGACTGGCCTGCCCGTGACACAGGAGCAATTCCTTGCTAAACGAGGATGCCGTGGTGTAATGCACATCCAGCTCCAGGGCACGAATACCCATGTCGAGCTGGTCAACCAGGCTATACTGTTGGTTCGGATCGTGGTAGCTGCCCAGGCTGGCGTAGGCACTCGAGTTATAGCTGTTATGGGTTTTCTGGATATTGTTGCGGCCCAGTGGCTCCCCCAGGTCCAGGTTACGCTGCAGCTTGAGCGCCTGCTGCTCCCAGCTGTTGCGGTATTCATCCAGGGGCGAGGCCGCAACCTGCGCACTAGTGCAGAGCCCGGTTAAGCCAATCAGCATGACAACACTCAGATGCCGCCAGTTTCCAGGTCGTTTCATAGCAGGTTTCCTATTGTTTTTGTTATCAACAACGGAGGAAACCTACCATGGCGGCTCGCCGAATGGCAGTCTGTTTTAAGAGACAAGCCGGCTAGCAGCCGGAATTGCTAGCAGGGTCACAAGCAGAAGGTCTAGAGGGTCACCCGGACGGTCATCGGAAGCTCTCGTCAGCCTTTTTTGGCTAAAAACGAGCTGGCGACGTACAACAAAATCCCCCTTGAAACTTTTGCCAGTCATCACTATCTAACCAGCCGTCCACGCTGGGGAACCCAGTCAGCGTTCAGTCCGGCGATTCTTATTTTTTGGCATGAACAATCCTTCTGTTTAGAACAAGAAAGGAGATCACTCCCTCATGATTACCGTCGAGGCCCTGAGCCGCAATTATGGCGACTTCCAGGCCGTCAAGAACGTGACCTTCAGCATCCAGTCCGGCGAGATCGTCGGCCTGCTGGGTCACAATGGCGCTGGCAAGACCACCATCATGAAAATGCTCACTGGTTTTCTGGAACCCTCAGCAGGTCGTATCCGGATCAATGATCTGGACCTTCGGGAACATTCGGCGCAACTGCGCCGTGACATGGGTTACCTGCCGGAGAACCCGCCCACCTATCCGGAAATGAGCGTCTGCGATTACCTGGACTACGCCGCCCAACTGCGGGGTGTACCGGCCCACGAGCGTATCGCCGCGGTCCGCGACGCCATTGCCCAGACCGAACTGGCGGACAAGGCGCTGCAACCCATCAGCACCCTGTCACGCGGTTACCGACAGCGGGTGGGCGTGGCCCAGGCCATCGTGCACAAACCCAGGATCCTGATCCTCGACGAGCCCACCAACGGCCTCGACCCGTCCCAGATCCAGCATATGCGCGAGCTGATCCGAGGCCTGCGGGAAAAGACCACGGTCATCCTGTCGACCCACATCATGCAGGAAGTCAACGCCGTCTGTGACCGGGTGCTGATGATCCGCCACGGCGAGCTGGCACTGGACTCGACGCTGGCCGAGTTGCAGCAAAGCAACCGGATTCGCCTGCGCACCGATCTCCAGCCCGGCGCGCTGCAAACGGTGCTGGGCGCCCTGTCCACCCTGCAGCAGATCCAGCATCAAGGCATCGAAGGCGATCACCAAAGTTATGTGGTGGCC
>CAYXVO010000119.1:0-8013 GCA_964467875.1 uncultured Pseudomonadales bacterium
TGGGTGAAGATGAAATTGTCCGCTACGACGACAAATACGGGCGGACATAGTCCGGTGGATGTAGTGGATGTAGTGGATGTGCTGGATGTGGTGGATGTGGTGGATGTGGTGGATGTGGTGGATGTGCGACAGGGCACGTTGCACCCGCCCATCCGCTGAGTTAGAATCGCCGCTCTTTATTTATGGATGCCAGCTAGCAAAGCCTTGCTAGAATGCGAGGCGAAGCTGGTATTCGATAGCGATCAAGGCGCCAGTTTTAGGGCGGTCGCTATCAGATTTCCGCGTTAAGTTGCCAGGATGGTTACAGGTACTTCGGTGCCGCCCACAAGGATCGTGTCATGTTCTTATCTGCTTGTTCTATTCCCGTTGAGTTTTCCATTTTTGTGCATCTGCATGCTTAGCCCTGTTGCTTATTCAGGATAAGGCTTGCTCATGTCTTTGCCGCAGTCTAATACTACCTCCGCCACGCCCCTGGTGCTTGAGTCATTGACGCTCGACGCGCTGGTTTTGGCTTTGCTGAATCCGATTCGGGCGGAGGCGCCGGCTGGTCTCTCCATTCGTCTTGATGAGGCGTTTGAGGCACTGGATCGGCAGGTAAAGGAACATGATTCACTGACGTTGTCCCGCAAGCCGGACTGGCCGCGTATTGCGTCCCTGGCCTTTCAGCTGTCTGTGGACCGAACCAAGGATCTGCTGGTGCTGGCGTATCTCTGCCTGGCACTGACTCAGGCCCGGCGGTTGGAGGGATTGGCCATGGGCCTCGTCGCCCTGCAGCGGGTGGCGAGCGAATTCTGGCCTGTCCTGCACCCGGAGTTGAAACGGCTGCGCGCGCGCGGTGCGGCACTCGATTGGTTGATGGAGCGCCTGTTTCCCTGGTTGGAAAATATTGAGCTGAACCAGCAGGACCACGCCACGCTCAAGCAGGTCGTGAGTGCGTTGGCGAACCTGCAGGGCTTCTGTGGTGAACAGTTTAGTCAGCACGGGCCGGACGTGGCGTCCCTCTTGCGTCTGGCTCGCCAGCGTGAGGCGCGGCTGGCGGCGGATAAGGCCGCCGCGACTCCGCCACCCGCCGTGGCCACTGTACCAAACACTGCCTTGGTAGATGCGCTGAACGGTGCCCCGGTAGATGCCCCGACTATTACAGCGGGTGCTGGGGCGACCACGGCAGCGGCTGTGCAGCCTGAACCGGCTACGTCTGCACCATCCACCACAACCGCAACACAGGCACCGCCCTCCCTGACAGCAGTGCCGCAGGCCGGCGGCGCCAATCTCGCCACGGACAAGGCGCTGCGGGACTACCTCCGGCAGTTGCAAACCGCGACCCGCACGCTGGTGGAGTCGCTGCTCCAGCAGGATATCCGTGACCCGCGCCCCTATGAAATGAACCGGGTGATGACCTGGGCCGCCATCTCGTCCTTGCCAGAAGTAAAGGATGGAAAGACGGCCCTGCGCGCGGTGCCGAAGGAGCGTCTTCAGCTATTTCAACAGCTGCGCGAGCAGTCGCGTACCCCACAGCTGCTGGTAGAAATTGAGAAGAGTCTGGCGAACTCGCCATTCTGGCTGGACGGTCATTGTCTCGCCCAGGCGGCTTTGGCAAGTCTGGATGCGGATTCGGCCCGACAGGCGATTGAAACCCAGGTGAGGGGGTTTTTGGTCCGTTATCCGGAGCTGGTTGAGTATTCCTTTGCCGATGGGACGCCGTTTGCCTCCTCCGATACACGTGAGTGGCTATCAGGCCTGCAGCAAGGTTCGTCATCCGCTCCGGCTGGAGCGGTCTCTGGAGCGGTTACGGCCCAGGAAGATGAGGTCTTGCACGAGGCGCTGGCGCAAGCTGATCAGTGGGCCCGAGGCAAGGCGATGCCGAGGGCGTTGGGCCTGTTGCAGGATCTGGTGAAGTCGGCGAGCGGTCGGGCACAGGCCTTTCGACGTCAGCTGGGAATGGCGGAGTTTTGCCTGCGGCATAACCAGCCCGTGCTGGGGCGGGCGCTGCTGGAAACCTTGCATCAGGAGTTGCAAACAGGTGAGTTGATGGACTGGGAGCCCGAGCTGAGCAGCCGGGTTCTGCAGTTGATGCTTAAAACGGAGGTGGGCAAATCCGTAGGAGACATGCGACCTGAATTGGCGCGGCCTGTCCTGCTTGCCCGTCTCTGCCAGATTGATGCGGTCAAGGCGCTGGAGTTTCAGCTTATTTGAGCAAGCAGGGTGAGTTGAGCAAGCAGGGTGAGTTGAGCACCTAAAACCGCACAGAATTCGGCCTTGTGCCGGAAACGAGAACGTTCCAATTAATAATGAATGGCCGCTAAGCGGTCACACCACAGTCAGTCATGAGGAAAAGGCATGTCCAAGGACGGTTCCGTCGCACCCCGCGAGCGCATCAATATTCAGTACAAATCCGAGAAGGGCGGACCCAACGAAGCGGTTGAGCTGCCCTTCAAAGTCCTGGTAACGGGTGACTTTACCCAGCGTCAGGATGATCGATTGATTGACGAGCGCAAGCCCATCAACATCGATAAGGACAACTTCAATGACGTCCTGCGCAATCAAAATATCAGTCTGGATATGAACGTGCCGGATCGCCTCAGTGATGATCCCGAAGCGGAGCGTGGAATCTCTCTGCAGTTCAACACGATCAAGGATTTCGAGCCGGAGAATCTGGCGCGCCAGGTGCCGGCTCTGAATGATCTGCTGAAGCTGCGTGAAGCCCTGGTTGCACTCAAGGGACCGCTGGGTAACGTGCCGGCGTTTCGTCGCATGATCGAGCAGGCGCTGCAGGATGAAGAGTTGAAGCAGCGCATTCTGGATGAGCTGAGTATTGGCGAGTAACGGCAAGTACGATCAGGCAGTGTGGGTTCTGGAGTGAAGACACTTGGATCCATCTCCCATACTGATATCAGGACGAAAGTTGGTTTAGGGAATTAATACAATGTCGAATTACGAACGGATGCTGGCTTCGGGTGCCAAGGCGGCGGCGCTGGCGGATGACTCCTTGCTGGCGCAGATTGTTCAGCAAACCAAGATGAATCCCCAGGAAGATGGCTTCGATGTGGCGAAGCGTGGGGTAGGGGCATTTATTGCGGAGCTTCTGAAGCCCGACAACCAGGGCGAGCGGGTCAACAAGAACCTGGTCGACCGGATGATTGCCGAACTCGACCGTAAGTTGAGCGAGCAAGTCGATGAGATCCTGCACCAGCCCCAGTTCCAGCAACTGGAATCCTCCTGGCGTGGCCTGAAGTTACTGGTGGATCGCACTGATTTCACCCAGAACATCAAAATCGAGATGGTCAATGCCAGCAAGGAAGATCTCTACAGCGACTTTGAAGACGCACCGGATGTCACCAAGTCAGGTCTCTACAAGCTGATTTACACGGCGGAATACGGCCAGTTCGGTGGTGAGCCCATCGGTGCGATTATCGGGAACTACGATTTTGGCCCGAATGCGGTGGATATTCGGGTACTGCAGAACTGTGCGTCAGTCGCGGCCATGTCCCATGCGCCTTTCGTGGCGGCGGCCGGTGCCCAGTTTTTCGGTCTGGATTCGTTTGAAGGGCTGCCCAATCTCAAGGAGCTGCACTCCATTTTCGAAGGACCTCAGTATGCCAAGTGGCAGAGCTTCCGCGAATCGGAAGACGCCAAGTACGTGGGTCTCACCATGCCGCGCTTTCTGCTGCGTCAGCCCTATCATCCGGAGCACAACCCGGTGCGGGCGTTTGAATATCGGGAAACGGTGGAAACCAGTCACGCCCATTATCTCTGGGGCAATACCGCCTTTGCCTTCGCGACCCGCCTGACTGATAGTTTTGCCAAGTACCGCTGGTGCCCGAACGTGATCGGACCCAAGAGTGGCGGTGCCGTGGAGGATCTGCCGCTGCATTTTTACGAATCCATGGGCGAGATTGAGACCAAGATCCCCACCGAAATCCTGATTTCAGACCGTCGTGAGTACGAACTGGCAGAAGAAGGCTTCATCCCGCTGACCATGCGCAAGGGTAGCGACAATGCGGTGTTCTTCTCGGCCAACTCATCCATGAAGACGAAACTGTTCGGCAACAATGAAAGCGGCAAACAGCAGGAGCTGAATCACCGGCTGAGCACCCAGTTGCCTTACATGTTCATCGTCAACCGGGTTGCTCATTACCTCAAGGTGCTACAGCGCGAAAACCTCGGTAGCTGGAAGGAGCGGACCGACATTGAGCGTGAGCTCAACACCTGGCTGAACGGCTATATCGCGGATCAGGAAAACCCCAGTCCCATGGTGCGCAGCCAACGTCCGCTACGGGCGGCGCGGGTGCATGTGGAAGACGTGGAAGGGCAGCCTGGCATCTATCGTATCGGCCTGGCCATCAAGCCGCACTTCAAGTACATGGGTGCTGATTTCGAGTTGTCGCTGGTCGGCAAGCTGGAAAAATCCTAAGGGATCCATGCCTTTGGAGGCGTCAGGCGTACGCTGGGATCGGTGGCGCCTGGTGCATCTGGTCTGTCGTTGGAGCGGCCCGCTAGCGTAGGGTGGGCAACTGGCCTTGAGGTAGGCGTTTAGCCTTGGGTTAGTGGCTTAGCCTTGGGTTAGTGGCTTAGCCTTGGGTTAGTGGCTTAGCCCTGGGCTAGTGGTTTGGTCTTGGGTTATAGATTTAGCCATAGAGCCAAACGCCGGATAAGCGTTTAGCCATGTAGTTAGGAATGCAGTCAGGGATGTCTATGAGGCGTGCTCAAGGTGTATTGAGTCGGGTAAGCCAGGGGCAGTTAAAGGGGCCTTACAGTCGTCATCTGGACGAAGAGTCTTATGCGGACTCGATTCGCCAGAATATCGAGCGCATGTTGAATGTGCGTCAGGGCAGCCTTGCCCACATGCCGGATTTTGGTTTGCCGGATTTCAATGATCTGATCTTTGAATTTCCAGATGCCTTGCTGCAGCTTATGCGCGCGGTGGAGGCCTACTTGCTCACCTACGAACATCGCCTGACGAAAGTCGAGGTAGGCTTTGACCATCCGAACTCCGATCCCTTAGTCGTCAAGCTGCGGATTCAGGCGGAGTTTCTGGTGCCTGGCGGTGGTCCACGGCGCCTGGTGTTTTCCACCATCCTGACCGGGGCGGGGCAGGCCTACGTGCCGAGGCCTGCATGAAGTACGAAGATTATTTTCTTGAAGAACTCTCGTCGCTACGGGAGTTGGGGCGGGAGTTCGCCGAGTACCATCCCCGGTTGGCTCCGTTCTTGTCCGCCGAGGCTCAGGATCCGGACGTTGAGCGGCTGTTGGAGGGCTTTGCCTTTCTGGGCGCCCGTCTACGCCAGACCATCGACGACGAGTTTCCAGAGCTCTCTCACAGTCTGCTGCGTGTGCTGTGGCCTCATGTGCTGCGACCGGTTCCTTCACTGACGACAGTGGAGTTTCGACCATTGCCGTCATTGTCACAACGTCAACAGATTCCCAGCGGTACCTCCATGGCGTCGCGGCCGGTGCAGGGTACCCGGTGCCGGTTTCGGACCAGCGCGCCGGTGGAAGTGTACCCGATTCGCTACGATGGACTGGAGGTGGTGCGCCAATCCCGCTCAACCTTGTTGCGCCTGAATCTTAGCCCGTTGGGGCAGAGCCACTGGGCGACCATGGGATTGGACCGCTTGCGCTTGCATCTGCATGGCGATGTTAAGTTGTCCTACAGCTTGTATTGGATGCTGCTGAGTCAAAAGCTGGATATCCGTCTCTGGTTACGGTCCGAGCAGGGCGAGCGGGTGGCCGTGCCACTCAGCCGGGCGCTGACCCTGAAGGCTGGTGGCTTCGATGAGCGTGAGGCACTATTGCCGCACCAGGAAGAGCTCTTCTCCGGCTTTCGTCTGCTGCATGAGTACTTCTGTTATCCCGACAAGTTTCTGTATGTGGATCTTTGCGGGCTGACGGCCCTGGAAGACGCCATGACGGCGCAACCGGCACTGGCGGACTTCACACAGCTGGAAATTGAACTGGCGCTGAGCGCTGACTTGCCCGCTTATCTGACCCCAAAACAGGATAACATCCGGCTGTTTTGCACGCCGGCGGTCAACTTGTTTGCGTGGGAGGCCCGGCCCCTGGAGGTAGACCATCGTCAGCACGAATATCGGCTGATTCCCGAGGGACAGCCCCGCGATCACTATGACATTTACTCGGTGGATCAGGTGAGTGCGTGGGGCCATCGGGATCGTCAGCAGCGGTCTTACTTCTCCTACGATGCCTTTGCCTTTTACCGGCAAGGTACCGAGGAGGCGAAGCGGCTTTTCTGGCAGAAGCTCAAACCATCGGTCATTTCCCATTACGGCTACGATGTGTATCTGTCGTTTCTCGATCAGGGCGGGGGCAGCGCGCCGACTGCCGGCCCGTCCTGGCCGCAGCGGGAGACGGTGTCGGCTGGTCTCACCTGCACGAACCGGGCATTGGCGGTGGAGTTGGCGTTGGGTGAAGTTGATCAGGCCCAGGCGGATACGCCGGAGTATGTGGAGTTTCGCAACATTTCCGCAGTGACCCCATGCCTGTTCCCGGTGCAGGACACGCGACCTTTGTGGCAGGTGCTGACCTATCTGTCGCAGAACTACCGGACCCTCGCGGATATTGCCGCGCTTCGCAGCCTGATGGCAGCGCTGGATGTGCGCGGGCATTACGACCGACAGCACTCGCAGGCATCGCGGCTGAAGCGGGATGCGTTAACCAAGGTCGACGTGGAGCCGGTCAATCGCCTGTTGCAAGGGGCGTTATGGCGGGGGGTCAAAATCCGGATTACCGTGCAGGAAGATCATTTTCTGGGCGAGGGCGACCTGTTCCTGTTCGGCTCCGTGCTGAACGAGCTGTTTGCCTGCACGGTGCCGATGAATAGTTTTCATGAGCTGGAATTGGTCGGCACGCTTAAAGGAGTTTTTCATAGATGGCAGTCCAGGGTGGGGCGGCAGTCGCTGGTGTAACACCGTCCCGGCTGACTGGAAGCGGGACCGGTGCGACTCCGGCGCAGCCCCTGAAAAGCGACTCCAAGGCTATAATGGCGGACTTGAAACAGGAGCTGTTGACGGCAGGGCCGCGCTATAGCTTCATTCAGCTAATCCGCCTGCTGGAACGGTGGAGCGAGCAGGAGCCCAGCGGCGAAATGCCCAAGGTCCTGTTTCGCCCCATGGCATCGCTGGCCTTTCAGGCGTCCGAGATCGCGGTGGTTTGGGAGGAGCGGGCGAAAGGCCCGGATCTTTTGACGCTGGAGACGCCTTGGCTCGGACTTTACGGGCCGGGCACGCCACTGCCCCTGTATTACACCGAGGACCTGCTGGACGACCAGGTGGAAACGCAGGTGTTGCGGGGCTTTTTGGATGTTTTTAATCATCGGGCACACGAGCTGCTGAGCCAGATCTGGCAAAAGTACCGCTGTCATCTGCGCATGCGGACCACGGCCGACGACCCGGTCACTGAACAACTGGCATCCCTGGCGCGCCTGAGTGCGCGCGATGGCTATCGCTTCCGGTATGTGGACCGTCGCCGCCTGTTGCCACTGACGGGCATGCTGTCATTCGGCGTGGCGTCAGCGAGCGTGATGGAGCGGGTGCTAAGGTACTATTTTGATTTGCCCGGGCTTTATGTCCTGGAGAATGTTGTGACGCGGGTGGAGCTCCCTGACGACCAACACAACTGCCTGGGGCTCGCCAATGTCACGCTCGGTGATGACCTGGCGCTGGGTACCATGATTCTCGATTGTTCCAGTCAGTTTGAAATTCGGGTGGAGCAGGTGGACCTCGCCACGGCACAGGCTTTTCATCCGGGGAGAGAGGCTCACCGGGCCTTACTGGAGCTGGTGGATTTTCTGGCGCCGAACGCACTGGACGTGCGCCTCCGTTTTCAGGTGGCCGCCGAGTCCATTCCCTTGTGTCAGCTTGGAGACGGCGAGGTACGGCTTGGTCTTAGCTGCCAGTTGGGAGGAGGTGACGCCAAACATGTGGAGCTGTTGTATTAGGGAATCGTGTAATTGTACCCGTCACCTTTTAGAGTTACGGAGTATCG
Organism: uncultured Pseudomonadales bacterium; assembly: GCA_964467875.1. GTDB lineage: Bacteria > Pseudomonadota > Gammaproteobacteria > Pseudomonadales > Oleiphilaceae > JAEZAA01. The sequence goes on from CAYXVO010000119.1 coordinate 7,999, forward strand.
CTCGCCGTCCGCAAG
>CAYXVO010000120.1:0-2079 GCA_964467875.1 uncultured Pseudomonadales bacterium
CGGCCAGGGCTTCGGTGGTGGGCCGGATGTGGATTTCAGCAAGATCATGATCGGTAACAGCCGTGCGCTGGAAACCGACGTGGTGAGTTACAAGCAAAAAATGAATATTGCCACCCAGGTGCATTACGAAACCGACGAACTGCACGAAGATGGCGTGTGGGAAAAGGATATCCTGTCCTGGAATGATGGCGAGGTACGCTTTACGGTGCCCGTTCACGTCAGTAAGGGTCCTCTGCGTCTGCAAGTTCAGAAGCGGACCGGTCGTCTGGAGTCGCTCATCAATCCGGGGCAGCCTCACAATGTCATTGATGCCCAGACCAAACGAGTTACGGCGCCAAGCTTCATGCATGACTGCGATGTGGTGTCGGAACTGACCGATACCACCCGCGCCATCGCGCCGATCCAGGTGAGTGTGGAAAACCCTCAGTTCGAGCAGTTGGTGAAGCAGGGGCGTGAACTCTTCTGGTCCTATGACTATAACCTGGGCCTGGCCCACAAGGTGCGCGGCCTGGACTGGACCAAGATCTTCCAGGGCAAGACCAAGGATCCGATCTTTCAAGAGAAGGCCGATCCGTTCAAGCTGTTTGGCGCCTATCCGCTGGTAGCGAGCGAAGTGCCGGAGGAAGCCCGTAAGGATGTGGTTTTCGACCCCTATCCGCAGCCGACTCCGATTCCTGGCTTTCTGACCCTGAGCAAGCAGCTCGACAAGGGTAAGACCCGTTCGTCGGGATTTGTGGGCTACCGTTATGCGGAAGGCAGCCATCCCTACACCGGCAAGGGCGAGTGGATTGGCTTTAACTGCGCGTCCTGCCACGGCTATAGGATCGAATACGAGAAAACGCCAGGGCAGAAGATCGCCAAGGTCTTCCCAGGTTTGCCCAACCCGTACTGGACCATGAAATGGGCGGTTCTCGGCGACAAGGTCGGCATGACCACGGCGACCTTCGAAGGCATCGAGGCGAAAGAACAAGGCCCGTCCTGGGCACCTGGCAATGCCGATATCGACAAGACCACGCTGATCTATCTGATGCCTGCGGGCACCGGTGAGCACAACATGGTGCGTATGGTTGGTGAAGGTAGCGCGACGGACAACGACTACCAGTTCTCACCGATCACCATTCCCACGGTGACCAACCACATGCCGATCCGGCGTTCGCTGTCTCACACGGAATCCTATGTGGGCTTTGAAGGTTCCTACGTACACGCGGAAGAACCCGATGGCGCCACCGGCTCCATGTTGATTCAACCGCTGAAGGCCTTGACCGCGTATATGACGGTGCTGGACGAGGGTGGTGACGACCTGCGTAATGTGGGACTGTACCGCTGGCTGAAGGCCAACGGCAAACTGGCGCAACAGACTGGCAACGCCAACCTGCGCGAAGGCGAGTTCGTGCAGCGGGGCTGGCAGGCGTTCCCCGGCGTGGTGCAGGCTGCCAAGCTCGGCCAGAACGTGTACGACCGTAACTGCGCGTCCTGTCACAACGATGCCATGGGCGCGCACACCAACGAGCGTATGATTCCGCTGCAGGAAGTGGGGCGCTTTTTTGCCCCCACCATCTACCAGAAGGAAACCCAGTCCATTCGCGTGAGCTTCCTGCGTGATGTGTATTGGGTGCAGTCCCGTGGTCTTCTGTCCGACGGCCACGTGCGTAATCTGGAAGACCTGGTCAACCCCGATCGTTGCACCGAGGGTAGCAACCTGTACAACCAGTACTACACCCTGCACGCGCCGGCTCGCCCGGACGTGGGTTCGCCCGACCAGCCCAAGCCCTGGCCGGATCTGAACCGCAAGGGTGACGTGTTCCGGGTGATCAAGACCGAGAACATGTGGTGGACCCAGACCGACGAGAAGCGTAACCGCTTTATCACGCGTCACAAATACTTCACCGAAGTATCCTGGGACAAAAAGCACTACTACTGGGATTACCAGAAGATGCGCGCCGAGTACGGTCCTGGCGAGATGGGTACACCTGGCCCAATCGGTATGCCGGCCGCGCCACACCCCTGGTGTGCCGATTCCAAGGCAAACGTGTCGAGCCTCGTGCAGTACGTGCTTACCCTGTAATCAGGTTGTTTGAC
>CAYXVO010000120.1:2116-7983 GCA_964467875.1 uncultured Pseudomonadales bacterium
TTCGGGCGGCTTTGTTGTGCATGGCGCCAGAGTGGTTGGGCTTGAATGGCAGGGCTTGAGTGGTTGGCGCCTGAGAGGTTTGCGGTTGAATGTCTGGCAGTCGGCGTTCCGGGCCATCGGGTCAGGGTAACACCGGACTACCCCGTTCAGACGAGTGGATTACTGGCCCAGGACCAGTGGTTCGATCTCGGCCAGTAACCGGTCCCGTTCGTCTTGCGGCAAATCGGCCAACTCCTGCACCCAGCGATAAAACGCCGGAAGATCTCCCTGAAGGTGCTCAATCTTGGCCAGGAATGTCGGCACCAGGTCGAAATAGCTGGTGAGGGTGAGGATTTTTGCGTTGTTTAGTGGTGAATTGAACCAGCCATCAAAGCCGATATCCTCCTCCCAGTGCTGGCGAATGTGCCGATAGCCTTGTCGGAGTTGATCAAACAGCGCCTGCTTTTGCGAGCGCTTCTCGGGATCGGGTAGAGACGAGTCATAAAGCTGCCGTAACTGATCGGTAAAATCTCCCACCAGGGCAATGACCTGCTGACGTTGGGCAAACTGGTGCTGGAGACGGTGGGCCTGGCTGTCACCGTAATGGCGTCGTAGCCAGCCTTCGATGCCGTGCAATTCGACAGAGGTGGCGAAGCTCTCGTTGAAGCGGGTGTCACCGATGGCGAAAGCAACCTGGTGGGCTAGCTCGTGAAACAGCAGCGCGGCCAAGTGGGCGTCGTCCAACTGCCAGAAGGTGTTGAGGACCGGATCATCGAACCAGCCCAGGGTCGAATAGGCGATTGTGCCACCGACGTAGGTTTCCCAGCCTTCGGCTTCGAGACGACGGGCCTCTAGCAGGGCAGGTTGAGGATCGAAATAGCCGCGATAACTCAGGCATCCCAGCAGGGGGTAGCACCACTGCATGGGTTGTAGTGACAGCTCCGGCGCGGCAAACAGGTTCCACACCACATAGGGCCGATCCAGATCGGCATAGGCGCTGTAGGTGTTACCCACGGGGAGGTGGAGCTCCTGTGCGGCGTAAGCGCGGATCGCTTGCACCAGATGCAGTCGGCGCGCCAGTTCTGAGTCGGCGGGCGTTCGCGCAAGCACGTTGGCAATGGGTTCGCTCTGGCGCCAGATTTCCCATTGCCCGCTGGCGGCTTGGTAGTAGTAGCTGATGGAGCTGCAGCCACCGAGAATGCCGCATGCCAGGCTTAAGACGAGCAGGCGCACGCCTGATTGCTTTGTCGATTGCGTTGACTGGCCTGGTCGGGAAACTAAATTAGCACTTGCAAGCATTTTTAGCGTCTATAATTACGCATGGATCGGAACGGGGCTCCATCCGAAGAGCCAACCCCGGAGTCAATGGTGTAAGGTGTGCTGTACCGCTACATCCCGTTGCATCTGATGCCAACTTCGACCGTTGCGGTTTGCTGAAGTTCGTCTGGCCGCAGTTGTTTCATCGTCCGTCTACTCCCTCTGTGGTGGATGTCCTATGTCTGTGCAAGGAAATCCTATGGAGCGGCGAAGCAATTTGCGTCGCCCTATTCATCTGCGCGCCACACTGAGTCTCGGTGACTTCAAGCCGCAGTCCTGTGTGATTTCCGATTATTGTCCGAGTGGTCTGTTCCTCCAGTATGGCGCCAGCCTGACCCAGTCTCTGGCATCTCAGCCAGGGCAGGTGGTCGGCATGGACGGCACGGTGACTTTCCAAAATCCGGCGGACAAGCAGGAATACCAGTTGGCGATCAAGGTGGCACGCCTGCTTGAGGGTGCCATGGGCGTGATGCTGACGGCTCCGCAGGGCGCTGCGCTGGCTGCAATGGAACGTATCTCGCGGGTCGAGGAGTCACGCCAGGCGGCGCTTGTGCAAAGTAATTCGACCAGCGTCATCCTGCGCCAGTGCACGGGGACGATCCAGGCCTTTCTCAAGCCGTTGTTCGACCGGTTCTTGCAGGAGCTGGGCCCGTCTATGGTGCAGGCTGCGGAGCAGGCCGTCAACGATGCCCAGCGGGTGGAGTATCTCGATGCGGAGGCGATTTTCAGAACTCAGCCTGGGCGTATCACGGCACAGTTCTTTCAGGAGCTGAACGTACCGCTGAATCCGGGGGGGCGCCCAGCAGGTGCGACGGCGCCTTCCGCGGCTGAGCTGTCGTTGATTGAAAAAACCGAATTTGAACATTGGCTTACCCTGAAAGTCATGGTGACGAAGGCTGAGACGGAATACCGGGGTAGTCTGCTGCAATTGAAGTTGCGTCTCGACAAGATCGGCTATGTCAGTGATCTGGGCGCTCAGAATCCACTCGGCCCACCCCTGATCGGCTATGCGTTCCGCGACACCCTGGTGCCCCTGAAACTCACTCCTACGGCGGAAAAAGTCTGCTATCGCCTGTTCGAGCGTACGGTGATGAAACAGCTTGAGCCGTTATATGAGGAGCTGAATCTGCTGATGATCCGGGCCGGGGTACTGCCGAACCTGGATCTCAGTAAATACCTGTCGCCTAAGGCTCGTGCGACCGAGGCTCCGGTCGACCCGGTCTCCGGACCCGTGGAAAAAACACCAGCGTCCGCACCTGCTAACCCTGCCACTTCGGAGCAGGTTCGGGATCAGCTCGCGCATGCTCACTCCGCTTTTACCACCATCAATAGTTTGTTTGGCCAACTCGACCAGCTCAAGCGAAAAGCCGGTGCCTCCCCGGCGCCTGTCTGGCGTCCCGATGAACTGCAGCGCATTGTGGACGAGTTACAGGACCTGCGTATGCAGCAGCCGGTCGTGGATCCGACGGTGTCTTTGCGTCAACAGCTGGAAGGCCAGCTACGGCGTACCACCGGTAGCCGCAAGGAGCTACCGGAGGAGCAGCGGGAGTCGGTCGACGTGGTCGATCAGTTTTTCGGTACCCTGGTGCGTAATGCCCGTTTGAGCGATGCGGCCAAGCTCCAGGTAAAGCGTCTGGAACTGCCCGTTCTGAAAATGCTCATGCAGGATCGCAAGCTGTTTGAAAAGCGCGACACAGCCATCCTGGCCGTGATTAACCGCATTGCTGAACTGGGAGCAAGCGGTGCCCGCTCAACCCCCGTTCATAATGAGCGAGTCGCCAAGCTGGTCACTCGCATCTGTGAACAGGCCGACGATGACAGCGCTGTGCTGGATGAAGCCATGGCGGAGCTGAACGAGATGCTGGAACGGCAGAACCTGCTGTTTCGGCGCAACGTGGAGCGTATCGCAGCTGCTGCCGAAGGCGCGCAGAAAGTGGCTGATTCCAAGCGGGTCGTGGCTGAGGAGATCAATCTCCGGGTGCAGGGCCGGCCGGTTCCGCGCGCGGTTGCCGGGCTTATCAACGGTGGCTGGCGCGACCTGCTGTCACTCACCTATATTCGCCAGGGTCCGGATAGCCCGGCCTGGCGCGATTATTTGGGAGTGCTGGACACCCTGTTGGTGGTAAGCGAGGACCGGGACCAGCACGTCGACCTGGCGGATCTGTTGCAGATCATCCAGGAAGGGCTCGCCTCCATCTCCAGCAATCATATGCCCGCCGGTAATATCCGCAATGACCTCAAAGCGTTTCTGACCCGCCCCCATGATGAAGTCGAAACCGTGGAGCTGCAGGTGTCTGCGGATCAGGATGCGCAGGATGGCGCGTGGGCTCCGAGCGAGGTTCGCCGCCGCGGTCTGCAGCGTTGGCTGGCGCGGGCGCAAAAGTTACGGGTGGGGGATTGGGTACGCTTCGCCCGTGATGAGGATGACGCCCAGTATGTGCGACTGGTCTGGATCGGCTCGGACTATTCCCGCTTTGTGTTTGTGAATCATCAGGGCATGAAGGTGGTGGATCTCGACCAGTACAAGCTGGCCACCTTTCTGCAGCGCGGCATCATGGTGCCAGACCCGGGTCAGGAGACCTCGGTCGTCGATCAAAGCCTGGATACCATGGTGAAGGATGTCTACGATCAGCTGTCCCACGCGACCAGCCACGACGAAGTCACCAAGCTAATCAACCGCAAGGAATTTGAGCGTGCGCTGGAGGCTGCCTTGACCAGCGCCGAGCCGGGCCGCTGTTTCAGCGTGATGCATCTGGATCTACGCCAGTTCAAGATGCTGAACGACACCGTCGGCGCCGATGCTGGCGATCAGATTCTGGCGGATATCGCCGAACTTCTACACACCCTTGCGCCGGAGTCAGGCCTGGTGGCACGTCTGGGTGGTAATGAATTTGCCGTGCTGCTTGATCAGCGGCAGGCCGAGGCATTGGCGCCACGCTATCTGAAGGCGGTCCAGGATTATCGACTGCAATGGCGTAACCGTAGCTATGGTCTGGCTGTGAGCATTGGTGTCGCGGACCTGGCGCAGGACTATACGGATTCAGCCCAGGCGCTCAAGCTGGCGGAGCAGGCCTGTCGCCGCTCCAAGGCTGACGGCATTAATCGGATCCGCCATCTGACGACGGGTGCCGAGCCGGCGGATCAACAGGATCGGATTGTGGCGAAAATCGCCGGCCTGCGGGACGATCTCAAGGGTGAGCGGATTCTGCTACGGTGCCAGAAAGTGATTCCGCTACACGGCAAAGCCCGCGGCGGCAGTCAGTATCAGATCATGTTTACCATCTATGACGATCAGGGGCAGCTGATTCCGCCCTATGATTTCGTGCGCCTGGCTGAGCGCCATAACCGCATGCCGGTGGTCGATCGCTGGGTGGTGGGACACATGCTGGACTGGATGGCGCAAAATCCGACCAAGCTTGAGAGCCTGGGTGGCTTCAGTGTGAGCCTGTCAGGACAGTCATTGCATGATGAGAAACTGCAGGAGTTTATTTTTGAGCGCGCCACCCAAACCGGGGCGCCCCTGGATAAACTCTGTTTCGAAATCTCCGAGGCGGCGGCGATTGCCCATATCCAGGACGTGACGGATTTCATGCATGAAATGCGTGAGTATGGCTGCCGCTTTTGTCTCACGAATTTCGGTTCCGGCTTGTCCTCTTACAAGTTTCTGAAGATGCTTCCGGTAGACCTGATTCGAATCGATGGTAGCTTCGTCAAGAATCTGGCGCAGGATCCGGCGGATCAGATGATGATCCGCTCCATGACGGAGATGGTGCACTTCCTTGATAAGGAGCTGATCGCCACCCAGGTAGAAGACAAGTCCGCCCTGGATTTGCTGCGTTCCCTGAACGTGGATTACGCCCAGGGCTATTGCATTGAAAAGCCCACCCTGCTGAGCCGCCTGTAGCCGTCGGCTTTCCATGTCCAGGTCAGGCAGTAGACTGACCTGGGGGCTTCTGTCTGCACAGACAGGTTTAAGTCTACACCGACCGCCTCACGCCAGCACGGTACGGCCGCTGGCCCAGGCGCGCAGAGCCTGCATCTCTTCCGCCATCACCACTGCCAGGGGCTGAGTCCGACTCAGCGCCTCGCTCAGATGTCCGGTGCTCAACGCCTGCCCCTGAGCTGCCGCCAGGTACAGCGCGGATACCACGCCTTGCTCGATTTCGGCTCCAGAAAAATCTTCGCTTGCCGCGACCAAATCCTCTAGTTGGAAATCCGCCGGTGCCAGATCCCGTTTCGCCAGGTGGATGCGGAATATTTCGGCCCGAGTGGCGGCATCGGGCAGATCCACGAAGAAGATCTCGTCGAGACGCCCCTTGCGCATCAGCTCCGGCGGCAGTTGCTTGATGTTATTGGCGGTGGCCACGATAAAGACCGGGTGCTTACGCTCCGCCATCCAAGTCAGCAGCGTGCCCAGAACCCGTTTCGACACGCCCTGATCGGTCTGGTCCTGCCCCAGGCCCTTTTCGATTTCATCGATCCACAGCACGCAAGGCGCCATCAAATCCGCCAGGCGCAAGGCCTCCCGCATGTTGCGTTCGGTCTCGCCAAAGAACTTGTTGTACAGCGCG
>CAYXVO010000121.1:0-7931 GCA_964467875.1 uncultured Pseudomonadales bacterium
TCTGTTGCGATATGAGCACTACATCTTGGGTGGATCGCCGGCTTTCATCAAAAGCTGCTTCAAGACCATCGGTGCAATGGGGCAGAAGGCGGATATTCCGCTCCTTGAGCAGAGTTTTGTAGTCGCCAATGAGAACCGGGAGGATGTGATTGCGGAATATAACCGGATGGTGAAAAAACTGGCGTCAAAGAGTTAATTCGCTCTGGAGATGGTCAGGCAGGTCGGTTGCGGCCACCTTTCGGTTTAGCTTTGGCTGACGTGGTCTTGGCCTTTGGGCCAGGCGTGCCCCCAGTTTTGTCCATTGGCGCTTCGGGCGTACTACCGGCCTGTTCAAGCCAGAGCAGGGCTTCAACATAGGCCACGAACCGGTTGAGGTAGGCTGGCGAGATATCGCGCATGGTTGCCAGCGAGCGGGTGACCAGTTTGTGGGAGTTGAGCGGGCCGGCGTCGGCGGGTACGTTGTCCAGCGCCTGAGTCACCCGCTGTTCATTGCTTTGCTTGGCCCAGGTGTCGCGCACCAGGCGCAGGGCTTTGAGTTCATTCGTCGCAGAGCTGGCGGGGCGCGACGGCTCCGTGGGTGTGATGCCCAACGCTTGCAGGGTTTCCGCTTCCTGTTGGCGCAATCTTTCTTCCAGGGTTGGTGCCCGATGCTCGACGGACGCTTCCGCGACTGTGGCGTTTTGCAGCGCTTCGGTGAGAGCGCTGATCGAGATCGTTCGCACGCTGGCACGCAGGCGGATGTGGTACTGGGCGAGTCCCCGAAAATCCTTTTCAGCGAGCAGGCGCCGGGCTTCGTCCGAGGCGTGGGGAAATTCGGCTTCGATACGAGTCGCCAGCGCCATATTTTCCGTTTCCGCCAGGGTGAGGCGCGCCTGAAAATCCGCCAGCGCGGCGACTAGACGCTGCTCCAGCAGGGCGCGTACCGCCGCGGATTGTCCGTTGCAGCGTTCGGCCAACGACTCCAGAAACCGCCACCCCACCGGGTCGAACCGCTCAGCGCCTTGCGCGCGTAGCGCGGACAGGGGCTGCGCCAGGTCCGGCGCGGGTGCTGACTCGGCGTGCGGCTGACTCATGGCTGGGCGGTTGCCTGGGTCGTGGGCATTGCTGACTGGGACGGCGACTGGGACGGCGACAGGGACGGCGACAGGGACGGCGACTGAGACGTTGCCTGAGGTGGCGCTTGCGGCGCAGCCTGGGTGGCGGCCGTCACCTTGGGCACGGGCGCCATTTCCACCCGCCGGTTCTGGGCGCGGCCTTCTGCATCCGTATTGGCGGCAATGGGCTGCTCGGCGCCAAAGGCGGCGGCGAATACCATGGAGGAGGGCATGCCAGCGTCGATCAGGGTGCGGGTGACAGTCAGCGCGCGTTGCGCCGACAGCTCCCAGTTATCCGTGAAGTGGTTGTTGCCTTTCTGGATCGGCAGGCTGTCGGTAAAGCCGCTGACCATGAGGATTTCCTCCCGCGACCCGAGATACAGGCGCAACGGTTCCACCAGGCTTTGGAGCAGCTGGCGGCCTTCCGTTTGGAGCTGGTCGGAGTTAAGCGCGAACAGAACACTGCCGCTGATGCCAATGCGGCCGTCCACCAGGGTCACGCGACCGCTGCCCAAGGGATCGGCCAGCGCTTCCTCCAGGGCCATGCGGCGCTGCTCCTCGGCCTGGCGCTTGCTGATTTCTTCCTGCAGGCTGTTGGCCAGTTCCAGCTGCACGCCCAGAACCCACACCAGAATAAGCACGAAGGCGCCCAGCAGGCCGGCCATCAGGTCGCCAAATACGCCCCAGATGGGCGTGCCTTGATCGAGGCTGGTGTCCAGATCGCTCATCAACCCACCTTCGCCTGCGGCAGATCGCCGCCGGGCTGGATCTGACGGAACTCTTCCAGCACCGCTTTCTGCGACATCAGGCTCAGATCAATGAGTTCCCGCGCCTGGGCCACGTAATAGGCGAGCTGTTCGTCGCTGCGGGTCGAGGATTTATCCAGGGCCGCCTGAATCAGGGTCAGGTTTTCCACCAGCTTGTCGTTGGACTCGCCAAAGCATTGGATGGCGACACCGAAGGCATCGCCGAGGCTGGCGATTTCCACCGCGCTGCCGGTGACCTGGGTGGCGATGCCGGTGAGCTTGGCGGTTTCTTCGCCGACCTGGGCCTGGAACTGGGCGCCGACGGTCTGCAACATGGTGGATGCGGCCTCAACCAGAGACTCGATGGCGGCACGCTGTTCGGCGGTGCCCTGGTTCAGGGTGCTCAGCAGGTTGTCGAGACCGGTCATGATCCGGCCGCGCTCATCCAGCAACTGGTTGTCGCGGGCGGTGGTGTTGGACATTTCCTGGCGCAGCTGGCTGATCACCTCGGCGGCGGCGCGGGGGGCTTCCGACGCGGTTTCGATCAGGCGGGTCATGGGCGCTTCCAGCGCGGTGCCGAGGGTAGCGAGGTGTTCCGCCAACGCCGCTTGCAGCGTGGCAAGGCGGGCCACGGCGGCGTCACCGCGGGCGGCTTCGTCATCGCGCAGCGCGCTAAATTCGGTACGCAGCAGCTGGGCCAGCTGATCCATGCGCTCACCGTGCTGCTGCAGCCAGGCTTGTTCCGTCGCCAGGCGGGCTCGGGCCAGTTCCTCGGAGGCATCTAATAGCTGGGATGCCTCACCCAGCAACTGTCCGGTGCTGGCGCGGGTCTGCTCGTGGATGTCGCGGGCGGTGGTTTCCAGTGTCGCGCAGATCTGGCGCTGGTGGTCGAGCGTCTGCTCGCCTGCCTGCTGCCATTCCTGGCGCAGGGCGGCGGCCAGGGATTCCAAGGTGGTGCGCCAGAGTTCCAGGCGCTGCTGGTCGCCATCGGTGTGCGCCTGACGGGATGCGGCGGCGGCTTCGGTGAAGGCGGCGAGCAGGGCGCTGGTGCGCTGCTCGAAGCTCTGGTTGAAGCCCGCCAGAGACTGGTTGAGGCCGGCCAGCCAGTCGGCATTGGACTGGCCATGCTGGGTCAGCGCCTGCTGCCAGGTGCCGGCGACCTCGGTCGCGGCCTGCCTGAACTGCTCGGACAAGCCACTTAACTGGCCGTGAGCGCTGTCGCGCAGTTGTTCGTGAGTGGTGCGGGCCAGTTCGGTGATGTTCGCCATGGCCTCGCTGACCACGGGTTTGATGCTTTCGCCCGCCAGGCGACCACTGGCTGTGAGGCTTTCGTTGAGCGAGCTTTCCACGGAACGGGCCAGTTCGCGGTAGCTGTCCTGGGCCGCGGTGTGGAAGCGTTCCTGATTGGCCAGCAGATTGTCGTTCAACTGCTGGTTCATGCGCTCCATCTGCGTTGCCATGATGTTCAGGCGTTCCACCAGGTCGGGCAGCGCCTCGGTTTGGCGTTGCAGGGCCTTGAAGGTTTCCTGGCGGTGATGGGGCAGGGAAAAGCCGCGCAGCACCGTGGCGATCTTCTGATCCAGTACCTGGGCCTGCTGCAGCCGCTCGCGTCGGGCCATGGCCGCGATCAGGCCGAGCAGGGCGGAACCCGCCACACCCGCCACCGAGGTGCCGAATGCCAGGCCCAGGCCCTTGATGGGCGCGGCCAGGCCGGCTCGGATTGCGTCCAGCTGGGTGGTGCCTTCCAGGGCGAGTACGGCGCCGTTCAGGGTGACGACCATGCCGAGGAAGGTCCCGAGCATGCCCACCATCACCAGCAGGCCCACCAGATAGGGCGTCAGGGCTGGGCCGGGCAGGCCCATGCGTTCACCCTCGATGCGCAGGCGGACTGCATTGCGCAGGGCGGGCGGGACTTGTTCCAGCCAGACGTCCAGGCTGGGCATGGCGGCCGGAATGTTGCTCAGCGCCTGGGCCAGGCCGGCGGTCTGGCGCCGGAATCGCAGCATCTCAAAGCCACCGACGACATAGATGACGCAAATCAAGGCGGTGATGGCCAGCGCCAGGGTATGGTTGCCATCAAAGAAGCCGGCACCAATCCAGGTAATAACCGCTGCGCCGAGAAGAAAGGCGAGGGCGAACAGAAAGCGATTCATGAGTGTGTATGTACCTCGTGTCTGAGTGCGTCAACCAGTCCTAGAACCGGTTGCAACCGAACATCCAGTTCGGCCAGCAGAAAGTCCTGCAGTTCGGCGCAAAAGCGAGCCAGCCAGCCGCCGGGCCGCAGCCAGAGGCTGGGGTCAACCGGGGCGCGATCAACCGGGGTGCTTGCCACCGGGGCGCTTTCAACCGGGACAGACGCCGGCCGAGAGTGCTGGTGGGCTTCGTAAAGCTGGGTGAAGCGCTTGTGCAGCAGGTTGGGAATGATGTTGAACAGTTTGCGGGAACGCTCTTGCAGAATCTCGTCGAACGCGGCATCCAGCAACGCCAGTTGCTTGAGCGCGGGAGAGGCGGTCGATACCGCGTTACGCACGCTGGCCTGCAGGTTGCGCAGGTGCCAGTGCATCTCCCGCTGATGTGCCGCGTGAAAGCGATGGAAGGGTTCATAAGCCAAGGGTTCGCCTTCGGCACTGGCCGTGACCGCTGGCAATTTGATACGGGTTGGGCCGACGCCTGGCGTACAGCTTTTCACGATGGTGGTGACCAGACCGGCACGAACCTGCAGGATCTCCGCTTCCAGCGCCTCGATCCGCGCGTGCCGGGCGTCATCCGCCAAGACCTCGCCATTAATGGCGGGACGATGGGTGTTGGCCGCCGACAGCACCAGCGCCTCGGAAAAGCCGAACATCTGCCCGAGCCGTTCGGCAAAATCGGCGGATGCGGCATCCTGCGCGGGTCCGGTTAGTTCGCCCAGTAAACGGACAAGCTTTGAATGATGGCTAGCGGTGCGTGCTGTGGCCTGAGTCATACCATTTTATGTCATCCAACTGGCCGCACAGGATGGCGGCACACCGGGGAAAGCAGATTCGCTGGCGCGCGGGGAGCCAGGGCAATAGGCTAGAAAGCTGAGAGGGCGTGGCGTACGCCGGCCCTCGATTCGTGCGCAGGCAGTATGGCCGATTTTGTGGAATGTTCAAGAGCCTGACCGCGCCTTAAGTAGTGAGCAAACATCAGGTTTTCATCTGATTCTGGTATGATCTGCGCCAGCCTTCAGTGTAAGGCGGCGGGCTGCGGAATCCTGCGGTTCGTGGGGTTTTACTTAAAATTTGACGAATTAGGATTATCCAATGGATGAATTACTGGAAATCAATGGCGAAGCCTCGGCCGTGCTGGAACAAGGCGTCGCCATGGTGATGGCGTATGCCCCCCGGGTGGTGCTGGCCATCATTACGCTGCTGATCGGTCTCTGGCTGATCCGCCGTTTGGTGAATGCGCTGGATCATAGGCTCGGCGCCACGGATCCCACCCTCAACAGTTTCCTGCGTGGCCTGGTGAGTGTGGTGCTCAAGGTCTTGCTGCTGGTTTCGGTGGCGTCCATGGTGGGCATCGCGACCACGTCGTTCGTCGCCGTGATCGGTGCGGCAGGTCTGGCCATTGGTCTGGCGCTGCAGGGCAGCCTGGCGAATTTCGCCGGTGGCGTGCTGATTCTGATTTTCAAGCCGTTCAAGGTGGGCGATGCCATCGAGGCGCAAGGATTCGTGGGTACCGTAATAGAGATTCAGATCCTGCATACCATTCTCAACACCTTCGACAACCGTCGCGTAGTGATTCCTAATGGCAATCTGTCCAATTCCAGCCTGATCAATATGAGTGTCAATACGACGCGTCGGGCCGATATGAGCTTTGCCATCAGCTATAGCGACAATATCGATAAAGCCAAGGAAATCTGCCAGCGTTTGGTCGAGGCCGATCCTCGGGTGCTGAAGGATCCCGCGCCGATGGTCGTGGTGGGTTCCCTGGGTGATAACTCAGTCAATCTCACCGTGCGTTGCTGGACCAATGCCGGCGATCTGTGGCCCTTCCAGTGGGGTATGCTGGAGCGGGTGAAAAAGGCGTTCGACGCGGAAGGCATCACTATCCCTTTGCCACAAAGGGACGTGCACCTGCATAAGGTAGATTAAGAGGCTCGGGGTTGAAGCGCTCTTAATCTGAGAGGGCCACACACTGAGAGAGCCACACCATCGTCACCTGTATGTCCGGCCAACACGGAGCGCCCCATGACACACAACCTGTCGCGACGTACCTTTGTGAAAGGCATTGCCGCAGGCGGTGCTCTGGCCGGGCTGGGACTCTGGCGGCCTCCGGTCTGGGCGCTGACCAGTCCGGGTGAGCCGACGGTCCTGGCGGGCAGCGAGTTCGACCTGACCATCGGCGAGGCAACTATAGGGATTAATGGTGTACCGCGCACGGCATTGACCATCAACGGCACCGTGCCCGGCCCGCTCTTGCGCTGGCGAGAAGGGGATACGGTGACCTTGCGGGTGCGCAACCGGCTGGACGAGACCACGTCCATTCACTGGCACGGCATTATCCTGCCAGCCAACATGGACGGCGTGCCGGGCCTGAGTTTTCGGGGCATCGACCCCAATGGTGAATACATTTACCAGTTCAAGGTGCGCCAGAACGGCACCTACTGGTACCACAGCCACTCCGGCTTCCAGGAGCAGGCCGGCGTCTACGGCCCGCTCATCATTGACGCCAAGGAGCCGGAGCCTTTTCAGTACGACCGCGATTATGTGGTGATGCTGAGCGACTGGACCGACGAGGATCCCGCGCGGATTTTCGCCAAGCTCAAAAAGCAGTCCGATTATTACAACTTTCACCAGCGCACGGTGGGTGACTTTTTCGACGATGTGCGTGCCAAGGGCTGGCGCGACACCCTCAGTGACCGCCTGATGTGGGCGCGCATGCGCATGGCGCCAACGGATCTGGCCGATGTGTCCGGCTATACCTATACCTACCTGATGAACGGCGGCGCCCCGAACGACAACTGGACGGGGCTGTTCAAGCGCGGCGAGCGGATTCGCCTGCGCTTTATCAATGGCTCCGCCATGAGCTATTTCGATGTGCGGATTCCAGGGCTCAAGATGACGATGGTGGCGGCGGACGGCCTCTATGTGAAGCCGGTCAGCGTGGACGAGTTCCGCATTGCCGTGGCGGAAACTTTTGATGTGATTGTCGAGCCGGAGGACGCCGAGGCGTACACCATCTTTGCCCAGTCCATGGATCGCACGGGCTTTGCCCGCGGCACCCTGGCGTTGCGAGCCGGGCTTGAGGCGCCGGTGCCTGAGCCCGATCCCCGGCCGTTACTCGGCATGGAGGATATGGGGATGAGCCATGGCGACATGGGCCACGGTGAGATGAATCACGGTGACATGAGCCATGGCCAGGCCACGCCCATGGCCGGCATGCAGACGCACCCGCCATCGGAGGCGGGTAATCCGCTGGTGGACATGCAGACCATGACGCCCAAGCCGGCGCTTAACGACCCGGGACTGGGCCTGCGCGACAACGGCCGCCGGGTTTTGACCTACGCCGATCTGCGCAGTGTGTTCGATGACCCGGATGGGCGTGAGCCGTCGCGGACCATTGAGCTGCATCTGACCGGTCACATGGAAAAGTTCGCCTGGTCGTTCGACGGCATCAAGTTCTCCGACGCCGAGCCGCTGCGGCTCAAATATGGCGAGCGGGTCAGGGTTGTGCTGGTCAATGACACCATGATGACGCACCCGATTCACCTGCATGGCATGTGGAGTGATCTGGAGGACGAGGACGGCAACTTCCTGGTGCGTAAGCACACCATCGACATGCCGCCCGGCACCCGGCGCAGCTATCGGGTGACGGCGGATGCCCTGGGCCGCTGGGCTTATCATTGCCATCTGCTGTTTCACATGGAAGGCGGCATGTTCCGCGAAGTACGGGTGGAGGAATAGATGGCCAGGTCCTGCAAAATATCGTTGTTTCTGCTTGGCATGCTGACGGCGGGTACGCTGCCCGCGCAGGATGCCATGAAACATGAGCATCATGGCCAGGATCATGAAACTCATGCACCCTCTGAGCACCAGCAGCACCAGCAGCACCAGCAGCACCAGCA
>CAYXVO010000122.1:0-7931 GCA_964467875.1 uncultured Pseudomonadales bacterium
CAAGACCCTGTCCAAGCGCGGCCGGGTTTGGGGGATGGCCAGGAAACTGCGATAGAAGAGAGCGGAGAACATCACCATGCCGCTCAATGCCACCACCAGCACGGGGTCGTTGACCCAGCTGCTGTCCGGCCAGATATATTTAATGGTGAGTCCCTCGATACCGGCCAGCAAGGTGGAGATCGATAACACCGACATGACGTAGTAGAAGTAGCTAATATCGCGGATGGTCAGAAAAATCAGCAGGTTGTAAATAACCATCACAAACATGGCGCCGTAGAAAAGCGCCTGGCCCAGGCCCGTCTCGTAGCTGTGCTCGATCAGTTCATGGTTGGTATACAGGGCCAGGGGAATCTGGGTTGAGGATCTGCTTTCCACCCGTAGGTACACGTCGGTGACCACGTCCGGATAGATTTCCAGGGGTACCACAAAATTGGGATTATCGATCGGGCGTTGCGCGTAAGGCTGGCGGTCCCCCATGACGTAGTGCTTAACCTGGGAGCCGTTTTGAAATACATAGGCATCCACATGGTCGAGGACGGGATAGGCGATTTCGAGCAGGTAGTGCTGGAGCGCCCTCTGGGGCATTCTGAATCGTACCCAGTAGGCGGAGCTGGTGTATCCGAAGCTCAGAACCTGTGCGTGTGACTGTTGCCATTTGCCGGCCATGCCGGCATCGCGGACCGCCTCGATGGACAAGGAACCTGCTTCATCCTCCAGATAATCGACCTGGTCGCCCAGCGGAAGCTTGGTGTCGACGGTGGACAGGGTGAGGGTACGATCCGGCGCGGAAAGCTGGCCCAACGCATGGGCTTGACCCACCCACGTCAAAAGCAGCAGCGAACACAGAAGAAAAAGCCTTGCCATTAACTCAGCTACTCCAGGCAGGGGGGGCTCAGCCGCCAGTTATATTTTTTTGGCTTTAAACGTTTTTAGTTATACGCGCTTCTGGCTATAAACGCTTTTGGCTGTATAGGTTCCTAGTTATCAATGGATGGGGGGTATCCAGGGCAACGCTATCTGCACGCTTGGCGTGATCGGCATTAAAAATAAGTGTAGCCGACCCCAAGCGAATTGGCTTGTCCCGTTCCCGCTCGAAATCCGGCTGGACCACTCTTCCTGCGACGCATCGCCGCGACTGATGGGTACGGGCGATTTGCAAACAATCGTGAAACTCACAGGTCCGACACCTTGCTGTCTGACCCCTTGCTGTCCCACATGACCTGGTTGCGGCCGCTTTCCTTGGCGGCGTAGAGATTCAGGTCCGCGGCCTTCAGCAATCGCTCGCGGGCATCGCGGACTTGCGGAATTTCACTGGCCATGCCGATGCTTGCAGTCATAGACAGCTGGTGTTCGCCATCCGTCACCAGGGTTGCCGCCAATGTGCGGAGAATCTTGCGGGCCACGTAAATGGCGCCGTTGGCGTCCGTGTTCGGCAGCAGCAGGATGAATTCCTCGCCGCCGTAACGGGCCGCCACATCGGATGGCCGCCGGATGTTTTGGTGAATGATCTCTGCCGCCTTGATCAGGCAGAGATCGCCAAACGGATGGCCATACTGGTCGTTGATGCGCTTGAAGTGATCCAGATCGATCATGAGGATCGTGATGCTGCTTTTCTCCCGGTAGGCTCGCCTGTATTCGGTGTGAAAAATGTCTTCAAAGGCGCGCCGGTTGAGAAGTTTGGTCAGGCCGTCGGTCACACTGATCTGCTTGAGTTTGGCATTGGTCTGTTCCAGCTCCTCAGTGCGTTCGCGCACGAGGCGGTCCAGGTTCTCGTTGGTACGCATCTGCCGGTCCAGCAACTCCAGCTGGACCGCCGTCAACTCCTGTTGTGCCTGTTCACGCAGGCGGCGCTCATGGGTCATGCGGTGGGCCATGGCGAACGACAGGAGCACGGCCTGCAGGCTGGCGCCGATATGAACGATATGGTCAATGAACCAGTTGCCGGGCAGCACGCCCAGTTTGTTGAGTGCTAGCAGGAAGCCGGCCAGCAACAGGCAACTCCATGCAATATTGAAGAGCTTGGCGCTGTGAAAGCCATCACGCCAGCGCTCCAGGCCCACCCAGAAGCCGGCCAGAATGCCGCCCATGGCTAACGGCATGGTGATCATCATCATCGGGCGATAAGGCAGGAAGAAGGCGGCACAGGCCGCAATCGCACCAGCCAGGGCAAAGCTTGATGCAACCTTGCTGAGCAGGGGACGCGACCGTGGCAGCAGCAGGAAACTGCGGAAAAAGAGAGCGGAGAAGGTCACGATGCCAGCGAGAGCCAGGACCAGCACGGGGTCGTTGATCCAGGCGAACTGGGGCCAGACATACTTGAATGTCAGGCCCTCGATTCCGGCCATCAGGGTCGCGGTGGAGACCACCAGCAGGACAAAGTAGAGATAGCTGATGTCACGGATCGTAAAAAATATCAGCAGGTTGTACATGGCCATGACCAACAGGGCGCCATAGAACAGGGTTTGGGCAATGGCCGCTTCATAGCTGGCTTCCACCAGTTTCTGATTGCGGTAGAGCTTGAGTGGAATCTGAATGGAGGAGCTGCTCTGGATCCGCAGATACACCTCGGTCGCACCTTCGGAATACACCTGCACTGGAATCGCGAAGTTGGGGTGGTCGATGGGGCGCTGGGCAAAGGGCAGGCGATCGCCCATGGCATGGTGGGCGACCGGAACTCCGTCCTGAAAGACATAGGCATCCACCTGATCCAGCACGGGATAAGCAACTTCCAGCACGTAGGGGCGGACAGGGGCATCGGCCCGGTGATTCTGGATGAGGCTCACACGGACCCAGTAGATGGATGCGGTGTAGCCAAAACTGATGACTTTTTGCGTGGCAGTCTGCCAGCCGGACTGCCGAGCGGTTACCGTGTCAATGGAGAGCTCGCCTTGTGGATCCTCCAGGTATTCGACATGGGGCCCCAGATGGAACAGGCTCTGATCCGGAGACAGGATCAGCGTGCCGGCATGAGCCCGGGCCGAACCCGCCAGGGCGAGCAGGAGCGCGGCCCAGACGATAAAGACCCCGGTCAGCGGGACACGGACTCCAGGGAGCCGGAAGAACAGCGGATCGGACAGACTGCCAAGAGGTTTCGCTACGGACATTGTTTCCCTTCCAACTGGCCCGGCTCTTCGTCGCCGGGAAATCCCTGGGTGTGCCATTCGACGCGATTGCGGCCATTGGCCTTGGCCACGTAAAGACTTTGATCCGCTTCTTTTAACAGGCGTGCCCGGTCGGACTGGTCGTCCGGAACATGAGCGGCGACACCGATGCTGGCGGCGACCGTTATGCTCTGCGCTCCATCTTGAATCTCCGTGCGCGCCAGGGTCGCCAGAATACTGCGAGCCACGTGGACGGCTCCTTCGGTATCGGTGTTAGGCAGCAGCACGATGAATTCTTCGCCACCATAGCGCCCGGCAATATCCGGGGGACGGCGAATGTTGGCCAGAATGGCGTGGGAGGTCTGGACCAGACACAAGTCTCCGAAGGGATGGCCGTAGCGATCGTTAATCTGTTTGAAGTGGTCCAGGTCGATCATTAGGACCGCCAGGGCACGTTTCTCGCGGTATGCCCGCTTGTACTCGATCTGGAAGAGTTCCTCGAAGGCGCGCCGGTTGAGAAGATTGGTCAGCCCATCGGTGGCGCTGATTTGCTTGAGTTTGCTATTGGCCAGCTCCAGTTCCTCGGTGCGTTGGCGCACCATGCGGTCAAGATCCTCGTTGGCGCGCACTTGCTGGTCCAGGAGTTCCTGTTGCGCGGCCACGGATTCCTGTTGTGCCTGCTCCCGCATTTTGCGCTCATGGTTCATGTGATGCGCCAGGGCAAAGGACAGTAAGAGTGTTTGAAAGCCGGTGCCAATCTGCCCCACGTTTTCGGTGAAGCCATTGCGGGGCAGGAATCCAAGCTTGTTGAGCGCTAACAGGAGCCCGGCCACCAGCACGCAGCTCCAGGCGATGTTGAGATACTTGGCCGCGTGGAAGCCATCGCGCCAGCGCACAATGCCGGCCCAGAAGCCAACCAGGATGGCGCCCACCGCCAACAGAATGGTGGTCAGCATCGTCGGACGATAGGGTAGGAAGAAAGCGCTGGCGGCGGTGAGCGCTGTCAGCATGGCAAAAATCAGCAGCACTTTGCTCAGGCGCGGTCGCGTCTGGGGAATAGCCAGGAAGCTGCGAAAAAAGAGGGCGGAAAATATCACCGTGCCGCTCAAGGCCACCACCAGGATGGAATCGTTGAGCCAGGCACTCTCCGGCCACAGATACTTGAAGGTGAGCCCTTCGATCCCCGCCAGCAAGATGGAGATGGAAATCACGGTCATGACGTAATAGAAGTAGCTGATGTCGCGAATAGCGAGAAAGACCAGCAGGTTGTAGATCACCATCACGAACATGGCGCCATAGAACAGGGCCTGCAACACGCCCCGGTCGTAATTGGCCTCCACCAGGTCGAGATCCTGGTAAAGCGTGAGTGGCACCTGCACGGAGGAGCTGCTCTGGACCCGCAGATAAATCGTCGTGGTACTTGCGGGGTGAACCTCCAGCGGTACGACAAAGTTGGGATTGTCCACGGGGCGTTGTGCGTACGGGAGTCGGTCTCCCATGTGGTAATGGGCGACCGGCTCATGATCCTGAAAGACGTGGACATCCACCTGGTCGAGCACCGGGTAGGCAATTTCCAGCAGGTATAACAGGGGCTGCGCGGGTGTTTTAGTGAGTACAGGGTCTGGTGTGAGATCGACGCCCTGGGCGAGGTCGAAGCGAACCCAATAGGTTGCGGCGGTGTAGCCGAAACTGAGCACCTCCTGCTCGGACTTGCGCCATCCGGATGAGGTGGTCCGGACCTGGTCCAGGGAGAGTTGTCCTGCGCCGTCTTCCAGGTATTCGAGATGGGAGCCGAGTTCGACCCGGCTCAGATCGGGCGTGAGGACCAGGGCATCGGCGCGTAACGGAGAGGCATGGCCCAGTGCGACTAGCAGAATGGCATAGAGGACGAAAATTCTTGCCATTAATTCATAGACTCCGGGCAACCGGTAAACAAAGGGGCAGATTGCGCAACTTCATGGTCCATACTTCGCTGTGCTTGGAGATATAGGCGGGAAGAAGTGTCGGAATGGCGTACTTGCGATCTCGCTAAAAGCTGAGTTTAGATCAGGTTTATCACTTTGGCCTGCGGGCGGTCAGAAAATGATCGGAGCGAGTTGCTTGGCCCAGGCGAAGGGAAAAGCAACCTACACTGACAGGAGAAATGCGGTGCAGAAATATTCGCCCGTTGATGTCCCGACCCAAACGAGCGCTCTTGAGGCTGATAACCATGTTTTCTCGCACTAACCAGCGCGGCCGTTGGCCGCATTCCTGGGTCTGGAGCAGGCAACGCCGTTTGCTCCCGTTGCTCCCGTTGCTGGCGGTTCTGCTTTTGCTAACTGCGCCCCAGGCGCAGGCGGACTGGTTCAGCTTCCAGAGCGAGAGCATGACCACGCGTCTGGATCTGGAGTTCTGGTGCGAGGATCGGCAACGGGCCGAACAGATCCGCGATGTCGTGTGGCGCGAATTTGCCCAGGTCGACCAGACAATGTCCCGTTATCGCGAGGACTCTGAGCTGTCGCAACTCAATCGTGAGGCCGCCAAGGCGCCGGTCAGGGTGAGCGAGGCGCTGTTTCGGGTGTTGCGCCAGGCTCAAAGAGTTTCGGAGCTGAGCGAGGGCGCCTTTGATGTCAGCTTCGGCTCGGTGGGCTATCTCTATGACTTTCGGGCCCAGCGCCAGCCGTCGGCCAAGGAGCTGAAGCAAGGGCTGGCACGAATCGATTATCGGGACATTGTGCTTAACGAGCGCGACCGCACGATGGCCTTTCGCAAGCCAGGGCTGGTGCTGGATCTGGGTGGCATCGCCAAGGGCTATGCGGTGGATCTGGGGATTGCAGCGCTGCAGCGGGAAGGCGTGCGCCACGCGCGGCTCAGCGCGGGCGGGGATATGCGCCTGCTGGGCGACAAGCGCGGCAAACCCTGGATCGTCGGCATCCGCGACCCGCGCGCGGAGGAGAAGCACGCTGTGGTGCTGCCGCTGTCCGACACGGCGGTGTCCACTTCGGGCGTTCGGCGATCTCGTCAGGCGTCACCAGGACGGCGTGTTCCGCTTCGTGGATGAGTCGGGCAAGCGGGTGCATCACATCCTGTCGCCACAAACCGGCAAGCCGGCCCAGGGAGTTCAGAGTGTGACGATCCTGGCGCCGGATGCCCTGACCAGCGATGGCCTGTCGACCGCCGTGTTCGTGTTGGGGGTGGAGAAGGGGTTGGCGATGATTAATCGGTTGGAAGGGGTGGATGCGATTATCATTGATGGGCAGCGGAAGATGCATTATTCGGTGGGGTTGGTGGCGCCCGAGCAATAAACGAGCAGGCCTTGGGCTCTCTGCCGCGATTGAGATTTTGCGTCACCGGCTGCGACGGCACATCCCTGTGCCGGCGCAGCCTTCGCGACATCCCTGTCGCTGTTTTGCAAAATCTCAATCGCGTCCTGACGGATGCTGGTTGGACTTAGATCGTGCCACTCACGATGCTCGACAGCCCAATCAAGCTGTCCTGCATCGCCGCGTTCCCCAGGCCGTGCCCTTTAAAACTGTCGCCAAAACCGCCCTGCTCTCCATGCAGCGCCATGTAGTTCAGCAGCACGGTCTGTACCAGCAGGTTGACGTTGTTGGCCGCCGGGCTCGACGCGGTTTCCACCGAGGCATCCGCCCGCATGTAGCCGATCTGGTTGCGGATGGCGACAGGGCGTTGGCCGGGATTGTAGACCAGGAAAAACGAAGCAGCGGTCTGTTGATTGTCGCCGGTCCATTCGCCCTTGCCACGTCCGTCCACCGAGTCGTCGATGCGGCCGTTGCTGGACACCGAGCCATCGCTGAACACATACAGCATCAGCGGCACGCCCACCCGAGCCGCGTATTCCAAACTGGCACCCATGCAGCGGCCGGCCATTAGGTCACGACGCTCGCCGGTGGCGGGTTCGCCGGTGTGGTAATCGAAGCCGCCCATGGTGATGGTGCCGGCGCCGGCAAAGCCGTTGATGGCCAGTTTCATCACCGAGGCGGTTTTCTGGAACTCCCGTTGCTGATTGAACTCGGCGCTGGTGAAAATGCCGCCGGGGCCGACAATATCGGGGTCCAGGGCCGGATTGAGGGTGCTGGGGTTGCCGAAGCGGTCCGCCAGATCCGCGCTTTTCACATAGCCGCAGCGCACCAGGTCCTTGAGCACATCGTCGGC
The DNA here is from genome assembly GCA_964467875.1 of uncultured Pseudomonadales bacterium. Lineage (GTDB taxonomy): Bacteria > Pseudomonadota > Gammaproteobacteria > Pseudomonadales > Oleiphilaceae > JAEZAA01. The sequence continues at coordinate 7,257 of CAYXVO010000122.1, forward strand.
GCTGACCCGGTTCATCTTGGCGTGGCTGAGGCGCTGGATGGACTCCATCACCGCCACCGCATCGCTCTGATCCAGCAAACCCACCAGATCGCCCACATCCACCAGCCCCGTCACGTCGCTGGGACGGTCGATCTTGGTGGGTCTTATCTTGGGATCGATCAAGTTCAGGGGCGCCATGGAGTTGCCGCCGGAGTCCGAACTGCTGGAGCCGATCAGCGCCATCAAGGAGCCGTCGGCCCCGGCCATTTTAATGCCGTACATGGGGTTATGGGGATTGTTGCCGGTGTCGTTTTCGGAACGTGCGGCAATCACCGAGCCGTTGATGCCGGCGCGGGTGCCGGCGCTGGTTTTCTCCAGAATGCCGCGCAGGAACGCACTGTCGGAATGAAACGCCAGCCCCAACTCTTCATTCACGAAGGCGGGGTCGTTGGGCAGCATGTCGCCGGGCAGGCCCAGTTTGTTGTAGCCGGCCGTGCTCAGGAAGTCCTTCTGGCCGCCGGATTTACCCATCAGCACGTTGGAGCCGACGATGTTGGCGCCGCCGGCCAGGTCGAAGCAGATAAAGGGAATCTTGCCCGCGCCCTGCATGGCGATGCCGCAGGAGGTCTTCAGTGCTTCCAGGTCCGGTGCCAGGGCGGCGGCGGCCTGGCGTGGATTGGCGAACAGGCTGAAGAT
>CAYXVO010000123.1:0-7928 GCA_964467875.1 uncultured Pseudomonadales bacterium
GGTGGCCGGACTGGCCGGGCTGGGGCTGCGTCGTAATGCAAAGCGCTAAGCACTAAGCGCTGCTGAAGGTTTGAAGGCCGGCGCTCGCCGGCCTCATAGTCGAAGCTAAAGGGATAAGCCCGCAGCGTTCCGTAACCGCTCTGCCAGTCACCAGCACCAGACCAACGGTCATGTGCGCCTAATCACTGTTCTAGAAGTAATAAACGGTTATAAGTCCCTGTTGCTCTTGCCGCATGTCTCGTTGAGGCGGCGGGAGCCAGATCGCGTGCTTGAAGGATCGTCGTTGTTGGGCCACGCCAGATGTCCGGAGGAGCCGTCCAATAAAAACAGGGAGAGGAGCGTTATGAGCCTGACATCAAAATATCCACGCGCACGCCAGGCATTGCTCGGCGCGGCCGTACTCTGTGCATCCAGCGGCGCACTGGCCGTGCCGGTTGCGAAAACCATGCAGTTCAACTGCCCGTTGCCAGTGGCTGGTACTCAGGCAGTGCCTGTGGAGTTGAGATCGGATATGCCTGATCCGGTGTTCGTGGGGCAGCCCATTGGGCCTTTCGCCACACGGGCGACCGCTACATTCTCAGAGGGCACGACCGAAGGCCTGATGGGGACAGGGTGGTCCATTGCTGAGATCTGGAGTGCTGGGTTCCGCATCTTGGCACCCGCGATGAATCAGCGTGTCGATGTATCCATGCAGCGGGGCTCGGCTTTTCCTAGCGTGTACCTTGAGGGAGTTGGCAACTTTCCATCCGTCACCTTTGGTGGTTCAAACATGGGGGCGGCGAGCATCAATGTGGAGGAGGTGACTCTGCGGTTGGTGCCGCCACCTCCGGAAGATGGTACTTATCAGTCGCAAATGATCACCACGGTCAACTGTGCTCTGGCGTCCGGTGCGGATTCCACGCTGCATACCTTTGAAATCCTTCCCGACCCGTCCAGCCCCGCGCATCTCGCGGTGGATACCGAGGCGGTCGACTTTGGCACCCTGCAAGAGGGCATCTACAAGACGCTGAGCGTCAATGCCAAGAACGTCGGCGGCGCGCCGCTTGTCATCACTGGAGTGAGCATCGAAGGCGAAGATGCGATCGCGTTCTCGGCAACCAACGACTGCGCAACCCTGATGGCCGGTGCCAGCTGCGCCGTGAACGTCACGTACAGGGCATCCGGTGATGGCGTGCAGAATGCCTTGTTGGTGCTGAATACCAGTGATGCCGAGGTGATGCCGGTCTCGGTGAATCTGGTCGGCAAAAGCGAACCCTTACCACGCCCAGACATTGATGTGAGTGCCACAAGCCTCGACTTCGGCCGGGCCCAGTTGGGCATGTCCTTGACGAAGGCACTCAGCCTGAGCAACACAGGGACGGCCGAGCTGCAGATTGAATCGATCTCGCTCAGCGACAGTGCCGAGTTTGCCCTGGGCAACGAGTGCACCAGTCTTGCGCCAGGTAGCACCTGTCAGTTGCAGGTCATCTTCACGCCAGTCGATGGCGGCTTCAAGGACGCGACCTTGACGATCAAGTCCAACGACCCGGACGAGGCGGCGGTGTTGGTCAGCCTCAACGGCGTGGCTGGAGTCACCGAGCCTGCGGCAGATGTGCCTCTGACCGGCTTCCTGCACCTAGCCAAGGCCAAGGCTGAAGCGCCTGTGAGCGGTGTGCTGACACCGCGATTGGATTTGAGCACTGGCAACGTCGAAGCCCAGATTGCTCTCAACCCCACGCAGGTCCCGCTCCCGTCGCTCCTCTTGGGTTCATCCCTGGCCGCGGACCTTGAGTTCGAACCGGTTGGTCAGGCACAAGGTACGCTCGCCGATGGCAAGCTGGTGCTGGAATCCAGGATGTACCTCAAGATGCCCGCAATCACCGTCAGACTGTTTGGCCAGCGGGTTTCCATTGGCGGTGGCGCCAACTGTCGCACCGCCGAGCCCGTGACGGTGAAGCTGGAAACGCCGGAGGGTGAGTATTTCAGCCTGGTCAGAGATAACAATCTGGTGGCCACCTTCACCTTGCCTGCGTTCAGGAACTGCGGTCTGATCGGCAGTGTCCTGCAGACCTACCTGCAAGGCTCGGGTAATACGCTGGGCCTGGTCGCGGCTATGGCTGAGGAAGCGGTCCTGGAACCTCTGTCAGGCAGGGTGCATTTCCCCAACGATCCGCTGTCTTGCAGCGGTAACCTGTCGCTCCAAGTGTCTTTGCTGGATGTTTCCATGGAAGACGGACCTGCCAAAGTGGTTGCGAGGGACCAGCCACGCCCCGTGCAGGCCAACCCCATGCAGTTCCAGTTTGGCTTTGATCCGCAAGCGTTCGCCGGCAACCAATACTTGCTGCTGGAGGCGGTGGTGCGTGATACCAGCACACAGCGGATGCTGTACCGCAACGTCCAGTCTTATCCCGTTACCGAGGGAAATTATCGCGAACCCCATGAGCTAACGGTGGCTTCCATCGCGGCGTGCAACGCCCGCTAACAAGTCCATAAGGCACCTGTTGCCGAGAGAAGGGGGATCACTTTAGATGTGATCCCCCTATTACTCCAAAACCAGACATACGCGCCAAACCCTCCTGCCACCACGCTGTCAGCAGCCCCCCGTTACAGTATCGCCACAAGCCGGCAACTGCCGCTTGCCCCAAGATGCTCCACTGACAACTTCAAGGAGAAACGAGCATGAGCGATGCAATTGAAATGGTGCAATTCAAACTCAACCCCGGCGTGTCCGACGCCGACTTTCTCGCCGCCGATAAAGCCATCAACGACTGGGTCAGCCAGCAGCCCGGCTTGCGTTATCGCTCCCTGTCCCGCCAGGACGACGGCACCTGGATCGACCTCGTGTACTGGGACTCCATGGCCACCGCCAAGGCCGCCGGCGACGCCTTCATGAAGGATCAGGGCCAAAGCAGTTTCATGGCCATGATTGACCAAAGCAGCGTTCGCATGAATCATAGCGAGGTTCTGAGCCACGCCATGGGTGACTGCACCGGCACCTGAAAACTGGGCGACACCCAGCCCTAATCAAACAACCAAAAAGCCTGCATGGATGCGTAAAGCCGAGCGCCTGTTTCAAATCATCACCCTGATTCGCGGGCGCCGCACCGCCATCACCGCCGAGCAGTTGGCCGAGGCGTTGGAAGTCTCGGTGCGCACCCTGTATCGGGACATTCAGGCGCTCATCATGGCCGGCGTGCCCATCGAAGGCGAAGCCGGGGTCGGCTATCGCCTGCGCCCCGGTTATCAACTGCCGCCCTTGATGTTCGACCCCCAGGAAATCCTCGCCCTGCTGGTGGGTGCCCGCATGGTGCGTGCCTTCACCGACCCGCAACTGGCCCAGGCCTCGCTGCGGGCCGAGCAGAAGATTCGCGCCATCCTCCCGGAAACCCTGCAACACAAAGCGGACCAACAACCCTACTGCATCCCCGTACTGGCGCGGGACGAACCCCTGCGCGAGATCCACGGCCGTCTGCGCCTGGCCTGCGAGCAGCGCCAGAAAGTGCAGATCGACTATCGCGACGAACAAGGCGCCGCCAGCCAACGCATTATCTGGCCGCTGGGCATGCTCGGTTGGGGTGATTGCTGGACTTTACTGGCCTGGTGCGAGTTGCGGGACGACTACCGAAACTTCCGGTTTGACCGGATCAACGCCCTGCGGGAGGCGGGGGAGGGCTTTCCGCAGCGGGCTGATCGGTGTTTGCGGCATTATCTAGAGGTAGTGGTGGAGTGTGATGATATTGATGATGCGAATGAAGTGGCTTAACGCGGCTTACTTCTTCCACTTGCCCCAAGGATTCGAGTCGTCACTCGCAGCAGTTGATGACCGCTCCCGCGCTTCTTTCGCACCCTGGCGCGCGCCATAACCCCTGCTTGCGCCCGAACCTGAACGGGCACGCTCCTGGCGCCGCTCGGCGGCTTTCTGGGCACGCTTCTCGTGCAACCGCTCGGCATCTTCCAGGCTCAGCTCCGCCGGCTCACCGGGCTTCTGATTCTCCGGCACGATGCGGTCTCTGGGTGGCAGCTCGAACTGGTCTGCCGAGGCTCTGGGGAGGTTCTTGAACTGATAGAGATAGAAGGCCTCAACCTTCTCCCGCGCCCAATCGGTCTTCTTGAGGAACTTCACGCTGGAATCGATGCTGGGCTTGGTCTTGAAGCTGTTGATCTGCAAATAGGCGTAGAGAATTTCAAAGCCATAGTGATCGACGAGTTCGGTCAGCAACTGCTTTAAGCTGACACCGTGCAGCGGATTGTTCTTGTAGTTGATCTCGTCATTCATGGGATGTCCAACGGCAGCGGGGATAGTTGAAGCATTATACCGGTTGCGGTGCCGACAGCCTACGCAGAGCAAAAGGGTCCGATGGAATATTAATTCTTGAGCAAATGTGTGCTGTTTAAGCATCCATTAAACGTTGAATGCCGGTGACATCAGTTGCTGCTCATTCCGACTGATCCCAATGCTTTTCGCGACAGCTTCCCATTGGCTGACACTTGCCAGCACTTCATTTCTGATTTTCTCTGCCTCGCTTTTTTTCAGCTGAAAAAAGTCGATCACGGCCATCGCCAGATCGTAATTTAGGCTGTTGTCGTCATCGGTAATATTCAGGTGCAGCCCATTCGATGGGGTAACCGGGTTAATGTCGTAAGCGGGCGACAAGGTCCAACCACCTTTTTGGTAGATAAAGCCATGATTTCGCAAATGATCATCGGTGTTGGAAACAGCAATGTTGAACACAATCCGACGCCACAGTTGCGCAAGGTCTTGCTTCGTATTGGAGCCGTGCTCAGTGAGAAATTGGGCTAACTCAAGATAGCTGGCGTCGTAATCTCCATCGTAGTAACCCAGCTGTGTGAGTGCGGACGTAAAATGTAAGCGGCTCGTTTCAGTGCGGTCAAAGCGTTGCGTCAAGAATGTGTGGTGGTGGCTATTCAGTTTTTCGAGTCGGCAAGGCGCCATAACAATCCCCGCGTTTAGCGCCAATTGATACGCCAAAAACTCCCAGGCAGCGATGTCATGGTCATCGTGTTGGCTTGGAAACTTGGCGATCCACAACAGATCAGCGTCATCAACCACGCTGGCTTTTGGGCGGGCACCGCCTAATGAAGACCCTGGGGACATCAACATATAGAGCCACTTTAAATATTCCGGATCATCAACATCGGCAGCTTCGACTTGTTGCGCAGCTTGCTCTAACTCCCTCAATGAAGAGATGGGGGGGGCGGCCAACCGCTCATCGTTATCCAGAAATTCGCCGTCCAGTGATCGCTTGAACCGCAATGCGCCCTGGCGGTAGCGGTCATGCACGCCAAGAAGATAATCAACTTCATGGAGTACGCGGGAGCGCCTTTCTTCCCGACGTGCGACGATGGCTTCACGACGCTTCATCAACAGTCGTCCCCAGCGGTCAGGACAGGAATCCAAAAAGACTCGGAAGTTGTTGGCGTCGGCACTGTGTTGCTCGCCTGAGAATAATTGGAGGTCAGGGTCTATTTCCCGCGCATTGGGGCGCCGCAACCATTCATCATCGTAGCTAAAGCTGAAATGCTCCTTGTTCTTGGTGACAGCAGAGCGCAAGGTTCCAACCAACGCCGGCGCTTCAAATTCCTGCCAGTCGGCAAACACAAAAATTTCGGTGCTCATTTCTGCTTGCTCATCAGCTTAATATCCTGGAGCTTTCGACCTAGCTCGTCGTCACTGGCGACTTTTGCGAGATCTTCCACCAATCCCAGCACACCCAAGACGGCCACATAGTGCCCCAAAGAGACTGTGGGGTCCCCGTGCTCAATCTTACGAATGGTCAAACGGGAAAGCCCCGTGCGCTCTGAAATCAGCGTCTGAGAATAGTTGCGGCGCTTGCGAGCCAGTTGAATATTCTCTCCCAGTTGAGAAAGCACCTTCTGGTTTTTAGGGAAGACGACAGCGCTTCTTTTCGTGTCAGGCATGTTGATGGTCACCAAGTTTATCAATTAATGCATTTTTGGTAATTGTAGTGACCTTTTAAGCGGGGGTAAATGCAGAAAAGGGTCAGAAGAGGGGGCGGGTCGCAATGGCACTCACGAAAACCGGGACAGATTTATTTAAATCTTATTTAAATCTCTCCGAGACCTACCGGCTAAAAATAAATCTGTCCCGGTTTCGTGATCCGGTTTCGTGGTAAGTGCCACAGTGGCGAAGGTGGCTGCTGCGCCAACCTGCCCGAAGTGTGATAGTGCAATGGTTAAGCGTGTTGCCACGCGCGGAGGTAATCAGGGGAAGGGGTTTTGGGGTTGTACGACTTTTCCTCGTTGTCGTGGGGTGGTGCCTATCCCTGGGCGGGAGTAATGAACGAAGTCTCGTTTGGCATCCGATGGGTCTGGTCAAAAACAAATCAATCTGACCCCTTTTATGAACCCCTTTTATGCTGATTTTTATAGAGGCCGCTATTTATGCCTGGACACTAACGATATGCGGGCGGCGGGGCGTGGACGGAAGGCTTTTTTAGCTGAAGGCTCCGCTATATCGCCGGATACTCCTCCAATTCCACCCGCACGATCTCGCTATTCAGATCCGGTGACTTCGGCACAAACACCACCACATACCTATTCTCTCCCTGTGCAACCGTATAGGCGGGAAAGAACTCCTGCGTGGCATAAGTGGTCGGTTCGCCCAGATTCTCCAACACTTCGCCTCGCGTCAGTGCCCCGCGTTCATGGTGCTGCTTGATAAAGTCGTACACCAATGAGGCGCGGGTGGCCTCGTTACCTTGCGCCCAAACGTCCCTAGAAAATGGAACCTCACCCAAAAACCGGAATTGCTCCGCATCCGGCTTGGAGTTACTGCAGGCGGTCAGCAGCCCGGCCAGCAACAGAGCCACGAACCACTTCATGGTGATATCACCCTGAGCTTATTTTGCAGCAGTGCAGAGTAACAGAGGTTCGCCAATGTTTGGTCATCTCCTCCAAACATGCCGAGACGAAAGCCGATATGGTTATTTTGCATGTCCATTCGGAACTCGTTCAAAGGGTTACCTTCGAAGAGTTCATGCGCCTCCATGAAAAAGCGAGCATTGGATAACCCGATATCGCGGGTTAACAATGCGGAGTAGTAGCAATGGCGAAATGCGTCAGACGCATCGTTGTACCCGTTATGACCAAAGCGACGGACCGTTTCGTGGGTTGCCTTTCTGGCATTCTCTTCGATGTCATTCACGGAGTGAGGGTGAGCCCAAAAGGGGGCAGATCAAATATTAAGTAGCCAAAGTCGAGGTCCGCGTTGGTCGGCCAGGGCGAATCTCCTGATCCGCTCGCTGAAAACGCGCTGAAAACGGTGTTGGTCAGTTTATATTCGATCCGACCCCTTTTCCCTTTTTCGAAGAAAGAGCGCAATCATAGCTGCGTGGTCGCCATTGACCCAGTTTTAGAAGGCCAAGCTGTGACTTAGGTCGTGAAGGCGTTTCGGTAGAGGGAATCGGGGAAAAGCATTGTCGGTTTGGGGATCGGCTGATAGGGGATGTGGAGCAGTAAGAAGAGGGGGCTGATCGAACTTAACTTGGCATGGTTGGAAATAAATCAATCAATCCGCCTCTTTCGCGGCAGTATTGCGGTTGCGATACGGATAAGGTTACCTGATTGCGAACAAACGCAAAAAATCGCAGATCTTTCCATTATTTCGGCGGCTACTCCCTGAACTTCTACTAAACTCCTGACAGTTCATCAGGAAATATCGCAGCGTTGATGCAGCCAATCCGGCAGCATCAGCGCCTCTCGCTCCATCTATCGGATTGCTGTAGTACGAAAGGGAAGTCCCACCATGATTGTCTGCTGTACCTTCGCCGTTTCCCTCGGTTTGGCACCTCTTCAAGAGCCACTCAATAACGTGCGCAACTGAGGTTAACCATGGGCCGGCGCCGTTCTTCGTTAAACGACATTGTCGATTTGCTGATGCTGTTCCCCTGGTGGGTGAGTGCTGCACT
>CAYXVO010000124.1:0-7909 GCA_964467875.1 uncultured Pseudomonadales bacterium
GTTCGAGCAATGGCAGTTGCGTCTGGATGGTGACCTGAGCCAGCTGGCGCTGGACCTGATGGCGGCGGGCCAAGGTGCGGTCCGGCTCCAGGGTCAGGTGGATCTGACCCAGGCCAGGCTCCCCCTGCGGCTGGAACTCACCACCGAGGCGCCCGTGCAGTGGCGGGACATCCGGATCGATACTACGAAACTGGCGCTGGAGGGCGATCTGGAGGGTTACCAGGTCAAGGCCGAGACCCGTCTGCAACTGCCCGACCAGCCCTTGTTGAGGCTCAGTCTGGTGGGCCGGGGTGACCTGGAGCAGTTGGAGCTGGCGCCGCTGCAGGCACAGGTCGGCGACGGCCGGGTGGCCATGCAGGGGCAGCTGAGCTGGACCGACGGGGTGCGCTGGAACGGCGTGGTCGATCTGAGCCGGTTCGATCCGGCATCCTGGGTCCCGGAATTGCCGGGGCGACTCGACGGCCGGGCCGACACCACCTTCGCGCTGGTGGATGATCAATGGTCGCTGGATCTTGCCAACCTGCGGGTGAGCGGCGGCCTGCGCGACCAACCGGTGCAGCTCCAGGGTGGACTTGCGCACTCGCCGGCCGGGCACTGGCTGTTACGGGATCTGGCTCTGCACTGGGGTGCCAATCAGGTGCTGGCGCGGGGGCGGGTCAGCGACACCTGGAGCCTGTCTGGAAGTCTGCAGCTGCCAGAGTTGGCCGCGTTTTGGCCGGATTTGGCGGGAGCGCTGGAGGGAACCTGGCAGGTGCGGGGGCCGCGCGACGACCCACGGGCTCAAGTGCAGGCGACGAGTCCGCTACTGGCGTTCGGCGAGCAGCGTCTGGAAACGCTGAATTTGCGCGCCGATCTGTCACCGCTGACCCTGAATCCGGTGGAGCTGGATCTTGCTGCCGTCGGTGGGCGCCTCGGTGGTGAACAGCTGCACAACTTGCAGTTGCGAACGCGGGGTACCGCTGCTGCTCATCAGCTACAGCTGGAGGGCGTCTATCAGGACTACCAGCTGAGCATGGGGGCTGAGGGAGCCTTCGACCGTCAGGCGCAGCGGTGGCAGGGCCTGGTGCGCGATCTTCAATGGGCGTCTGTGGCAACGGAGACCACGCCAGACTGGCGGATGGTGCAACAGACGCCATCGGCTCTGAGCTGGCAGGGGGACGGGCAGCAGCTGACGCTTGCGCCGGTCTGCCTCGCGGATGAGGTGGCGCGACTGTGCGCGGGTGTGGAGTTTGAGGGCGACGCCGAGCGCCTCGCTCTGACCACCGACATCGAGCAGTTTCCCCTGGCACGGATTCGGCGGCTGCTGACGGCGTTCACCGATCTGGCGGGGAAGGTGTCGAGTCGTGGCGAATTATTGATGGAGCAGGGCGAAGTCCAGCGCGCCACGTTGGAGGGCGGACTCGAGGGCGTGGCCGTCAGCCGGATCGGTGAACGGCAACTGGCGACACCCTTTACCCTGTCGGAGACGAGCTGGCAGCTGGCTTATGGTGACGATCAGCTCATGGGCTCCCTGCATTATCTGCGGGGCGAGGAGGCGGGCCAGGTGACGGGTCAGGTTCGTGACCTACGCCATGAGCCGAATCTGGATGTGAAGCTGGCACTGCAGGATCTGAATCTGGCCGAGGTGGCGGCGCTTGCCGGATTGCCGCTCGATCTGCGCGGCAGCCTCGGCGCCGATCTTCACCTGAGTGGCACGCCGCAAGCGCCGCAAATAAATGGTGACCTGCAGGCGCAGAATGTGAGCCTGCGCAGTGCAGAGCAGGGCCAGCCCTGGGTCCGGAACCTGAATCTGGAGGCCGAGTTTGCCGGCCAGGCCGCCGATCTTTCGTTGCGGCTGACGGCACCGGAGTACCTGGACTGGGCACCGGTCGCACCGGCCCGTGTGAGCTGGCAGGGTATTGAGCAGCTGATGGTCGTGCCGAGCTGCTGGACAGCCCAGGACAACCGTCTCTGCCTTGAGGGTCAGTGGCAGGCGGGCGAGGCTCTGCAGGCTCGGGTGAAACTGGATGGCCAGACGGCGAGCCTGCTGGCTCCCCTGTTGCCCGAAGGCCTGGCGCTGGAGAGTGTCGTGCAGGTTGAGGCCGAACTCAGCCAGGCCGTCGGCCAACCGCCCGCCTTAACCCTGGGTGCGCAGCTTCAGTCCGGCCGCGTGCTGTTGAGTCAGGATCAGGAGCCCCCGCTGGAGCTGGTGTTTGAGTCCCTGGCTCTGGATGCGCGCCTGGCCGACCATCAGACCCAGGGTCAGCTTCGCCTGGTGTCGGAGCAAATGGGGCGAGGCGACGCGGATTTTGAACTGGCAAGCGAGCCCGGGGCGCCGGTTCGGGCGCGTTGGAATCTGCAGGGTCTGGAGTTGGCTCTGGCGCGCCCGTTCCTGCCTCAGCTCAGCGAATTGGGCGGACGCCTGGGGCTGCAGGGTGAACTTGGCGGGACGCTTGACGCGCCGTCTGTCAGCGGTGTTCTGCAGGTACAGGACGGACACTTTGCCAGTCCCACGATTCCGGTCGGGATGGATGATCTGGATGTCGACATACAGCTGGACCAGAATCAGGCCAGCCTGACCGGCACCTTTGCCAGTGGCAAGGGCCGCGGTGAGCTGAGCGGGGAGGGCCTGATTGCGCCACAATGGTCGGCCAGCATTCGCCTGCAAGGCACCAACATTCCGGTAGTACGAGCGCCCGAGATTGATCTGGTGGTGCAACCGGACCTGACGCTGAAAGCCGAGCCCGGACTGATTTTCCTCGGCGGGCGCCTCGAGGTCAGTCGTGGCCTGCTGGAATTCAAGCCACTGCCGGGCAGTGCCGTGGAGGTCTCATCCGACGTGGTGTTTATCGACGAGCGCGAAACCCTGGATATGAATGAGACCTCCTGGGATTTTCGCAGCAATCTCAAGCTGGTGGTTTCGGAGCGGGTCCAGTTGAAAGGATTTGGCGCAGAGATTCGCATGAACGGCGGCGTCGATCTCATTCAGGACGATCGGGATGTGTTGATCGGGCGCGGTACCTTGAACATCCTGGAGGGCCGTTACGAGCGGTTCGGCCAGCGCCTCAAGATCCGTTCCGGGCAAATCCTGTTCAACGGCCCGCTGGCGCGTCCGTTCGTCAACATCGAAGCGGTGCGGGAAGCTGGTGACGTGGTGGCCGGCATTCGTCTGTCGGGCTCCATTACGGAACCTACCATCACCCTGTTCTCCGAGCCCTCGCTACCGGAGGACACCATCATGCATTACCTGTTGACCGGTAATGCGCCGGGAGCCGGCGTGGGAGATCAAAGTGCACTGGCCAACCGCGCCCTGCTGGGCCTCGGACTCTACGGCGGTACGCCGCTGGCGGAAGAGTTCGCCGAGAAATTCGGCGTCGAGGAGTTCGATATCTCAACCAGCGGCGAGGGTGATCGCACGGCGGTCAACGTCAGTGGTTATCTTTCTCCCCGTCTGTTTGTGCAATACGGCATCAGCGTGTTCTCGCCGGAGAACACGCTAACCCTGCGCTACCAGTTGAGGCCCAAGCTGTTTCTGGAGGCAATCAATGGCGTCGAAAACATCCTCGATCTGCTCTATACCTTTGAATTCTGATAGCTCAATCCGTCATTTGACCGGCGGAGGGCGCATCAACGATGGCGCTGAGCACGAGTGCGCACGTCGCGCCCAATATTACGTACTTAGCGTTGATTGGTAGAAGGACGAATAGATGGAATGGCTAAGTGTTCCACAAGCCTGGATTGCACTGACAACGCTGACGGCACTGGAAATCGTCCAGGTCATGGTCATCGCGATTGTCATTGCGATTGTCATCGCGGTCCTGGTCATGATGTTCTCGGCCAGGGCGATCGGTGAATTTGTCGATCAGCACCCGACCATCAAGATGCTGGCCTTGAGTTTCCTCATCCTGGTGGGCGTTGCACTGATCGGCGAAGGCCTGGACCTGCATATTCCCAAGGGCTACATCTACTTCGCCTTGGCCTTCTCGGTGGTGGTGGAGCTGCTCAACGTGCGGCGGCGGCACAGACCAAGACCGGCAAGAGCCAAGCCGAGCAGGGCGATTGATGCAGGTTCTGGCACATCGACTACTGTGGGGCCGTTAAACAGGCTCACATGGCTGATCTTGCCGATGTTGTCGATGCCGACGTCGGACAAATCAATCACGGCATAACCGGTCGACGCAATGTTCTGATACACAAAGTCTCGATCATCCGTTCCTTTGTTGTTGCCGGTTTTTACCAGGAAATAATCAGGCTGATAGACGCCCAACGCGAGCGCATAGGTGTCAACCGTGCCGTCGACCAGCTCCCAGACATTCGCGTTCTCAGGCGTTTCTATTCTGTCAACGTATACCGCATCAATCGGGTTCAAGAGGCTATCGACATAGGCCTCTTGAGTTACGGGGTTGCTGTTGGGCAGCAGGGTGCTTCCCAGGAACAGGTCGAGATCACCCACGGTCATCTGTGGAATGGCCAGCGCCTGTGTGCCCGTTGCAATGCCCAATGCCAATACTGAAAACTTGATCAGTTTCATTGCGATGTCCTTATCGAAAATATGACATGAAGGGATTGTTGTATTTATAAGTGCTTGTTCAGCTCGGCACGTGAAAGCAATTATTGGGCGAGTCTGGGGAAAATACAGGAAAACCAACCCGTTGTCTGCAATATAAGAGACCGTTTCCATCTGGAGTTGTAAGTTTTATTGACAAGCACAGGCGCGCCTAGCGCAGGGCGACCAACCCTTAGGGAGCCGCAGATGAGATGGAATCTTCAGGAAAATCAGTTGGATGAAGCGGCAAACGGCTGTTTAGACAAAGCGGGCAGGCCCGCTTCGCACCAAGGCGCCGTGTAAAATTCTCCGACGCGAGCTTTTCGGAATCTTCCACGTGGCCCGCAATGAGGTCGATTGGGCTGGAGGACTCCGAAATGCCGGTCGCGAGCGGCGTGGCTCGTTAGTGGTGATGTTCGCCGTCGTGGGAATGGCCGTGGGCGACTTCTTCCTCGGAGGCATCACGGGCGCTGACGATTTCCACGTCAAAGTGCAGGCGCTCGCCGGCCAGCGGATGGTTGGCGTCGATGGTGACGGAATCGCCGTCCACGCCCATCACTTGAATCACCTGCAGGCCGTTCGGTGTTTCCGCGTGGAACTGCATGCCGGGCAGGACTTCATCCACGCCTTCGAATGCATTGCGGGGAACCGACTGCACCAGATGGTCATGACGCTCGCCATAGGCCTCCTGGGGCTCGACCGAGACTTTCAGGCTGTCACCTTGCTGCAGAGACACCAGGGCGTTTTCCAGGCCGGGAATAATGTTTTGCGCGCCTTCGAGATAGCTCAACGGTTCGCGCCCTTCGGAGCTGTCCAGCACTTCGCCTTGATCGTTGGTCAAGGTGTAGTGAATGGAAACGACACGTTGTCTGGCATGGGACATAAAACTTACCTTGCTTCAATATGGGTGAGTGCAGCAGTCTGGTGACCGCTGGCGGTCGGGAAGCGCCAATCGAGGCCGCTGCCACCCATCACCGGTGGCACCGGTGATTTGCCGGCCAGTGTCACCATTCAACAGCGGGGGGCGCATCGATCACCGCATCAGAGATCAGTCTAAGTAGTTGCCGGATCGAGCACAAGTTTTCACGGGCCGGGCGCTGCTAACCGGTAAGGGCAGACTTACATTGGGAGTGGGGGCGCAGTGGCATGCCAGGCAACGGACGGGCATAAAAAAAACCCGCTCGAGGCGGGCTAAATCCACTGGAGGTTGTTACGCAAACCTAAAGACGCAAATCTAAACACCGCGCTAAGCGAGGGGGGGCTTCAACAGCTGATCAGCCCAGGGCGATGGCTGCCGAAGCGCTTGCGCATGTACAAACTGTAACCAACCGGCGCGTAAATTTACAGAGACAAAGCGACGTATTGACATTGTTTTACGAGGATCAGTGCGCAGTTTGGAAAGTTTCCACGCTCACTGAGTTTCGATACTATTTGAAATCAGCCCGCTCTAAGGACATCCGCAGTACCATGAACACGATTGACTGGGACCTCGATACGCCTTACACCATGTCGATTCGCGTGCAGCCGGAGGATATTGATCGGCTTGGCCACACCAACAATCAAGTGTACCTGCGCTGGATGGAGGAACTCAGCTGGCGCCACGTGGAGAGCATCGGATTCGGCTGGGATCTGTATGAACAGTTTCAGCGAGCCATGGCGATACGCCGCACCGAGGTGGATTACCTGGGCGCCTGCTACCAGGATGATGAGTTGGTGATGGCTACCTGGATTACTGGGTGTGACGGACGGCTCCACAGCGAGCGCCAGTTTCAATTGGTCCGCGTGGAGGATGGCCGGACGGTATTACGCGCCAAGGTCACCTATGTCTGTATCGATCTGGCAAACGGTCGGCCCCGCCGCATGCCTCCGGAGTATGTGGAATTTCACGAACGGGTGCT
Source organism: uncultured Pseudomonadales bacterium (assembly GCA_964467875.1). Taxonomy (GTDB): domain Bacteria; phylum Pseudomonadota; class Gammaproteobacteria; order Pseudomonadales; family Oleiphilaceae; genus JAEZAA01. The sequence goes on from CAYXVO010000124.1 coordinate 6,424, forward strand.
GGTTGCCGCGGATCCGGATCCGACCACCGGCGCTTGATCGGCGATCCGCCTTGCCGGTTACAAAAAATATTTTACGCGGACAGGTTTTCCCTATAGTGCGCCTTGCGTGGCTTTGGCTACAATAAGCGTCCTGCAGTCTCCTCCTGCACGATTGGGCTTGTTGCTACGTTCCGAATCGGTGCTCCCCTTATGCCACTGGCGTTTCCCTTGGTTGTTGTGTTGGCCGTATTACTGGCTGGCTGTGCCCAGTCGTCCCGTAGTTATGGTTGGTTAGGTTTTTTTGCCGACAGAGCGGACCCGGCACTGCCGGCGAAACCGCGAACGAGAGACGAAAGCGTGCCCGATGTCGGCTCGGCGACGAGCCCATCGGCAACAGGTCAGACAGCCGTCTCCTGTGCGATGCGCCAGGTGCGGGGCATTTCCGAGGTGGTCAGGATCCTGCAGGACCAGGTGTTGTTGCGCTTCTATCCCGGTGACGAGATGTTTCTGCGGGATCGCCACGATCGGGCCTTGCTGGGTGCGCGGGTCGGGGATGAGCTGCGTAGCCTGCGAATCGAGCCCGTGGCCGATCAATGTCGGACATCGCGCTACGAGCTGCTCAACGAAAGCTTTATACCAGAGGATCAGGGGCTGGCCTGGGCGCCGAGCGCCTGATTCCGGATCGGCGGACGTTAGAATGCCTGCCCGATATTCAGGTAGAGGCTGGAGCGGCTTTCCTCGGCCAGGCCCAGCGCCAGGATGACCGGTCCGAGAAAGGTGTCGACACCCACAAACAGGCTGCCCGCCTGGATTGGATCCACATCTTGGAAGTGGTCTTCCACGGTCCAGACATTACCCATCTCGAACGACGCGCCCAGATAATAAGGCAGGGAGCGGCCAAAGCGACGGTAGGCCACCAGCGATACCATCGCCGCATCCTCGCCGGTCAGTTCATTCTGGTTGAAGCCCGACAGGTTGAGAAAGCCGCCGAGACGGGCGGCGTTTTCCACGCTGCCTTCACGCCGCATCAGAATCGATGCCATTGCCCGGGCACTGACCGTATAGCGGCGGATGCTACCCACGAAGACCAGGGATGAATTGAGTCGGTCATAGACCTTGTCCGCGCCCAGGGCCGGGCGTGACAGGGCATAGTTGACGTTGGCGTAGGCGCCCTTGGAGGGAAAGTTGACGTTGTCCAGGGTGTCGTAGCTGAGATCCAGCTGGTATTCGCCGATCTTGAACTCGCCATTGCCGGTGTCCGGCACGCCGACCTGAGCTTCGGTATCGCCCCGTCCCGCTTCCACACGCAGTTCTGCCCGGCCCCAGTTGCTGAATTCCTTACCCAGTCCCAACGAACCACTGTAGCGTTCCACTTGGTATTGCGCGATGGTTTGGCCGTCATCGTAGTCCTTGATGGTCAGGCGACGGTAATTGGTGCGGGCGGAGAAGAAGTAGCTCGATTCGAAGGACAGGGGCTGGTAGAACTCGGAATACAGCTCGGGTTCGC
>CAYXVO010000125.1:0-685 GCA_964467875.1 uncultured Pseudomonadales bacterium
CGTTGTGGCGCCGGAGCGCACGCGCGAGCAGCTGGTAGCCATAGACAACCGGCGCGTCCACGGCCGGATCGGCAACGGCCTGCTTGAGTGCATCCTGAGTCATGATCTTATTCCATCTGATTGAGCGGGTGGATTATACCAGAAGCTCTAGTCCGTCATACGAGTAGACGCAGCCCGGCGAAACTATTTACACTGCTGGATCTCTCTTTTATCTGAATCGCGCGCCTGCCTTGCAATAGCCGGTCACGCACCCGAATTCTGTTTAATCTGTTTCCTGTGTCATGTTTCAGGAGCAAGATAGAGGGCAGGCCTGTGCCGGTTCCAGCGTGCAGGCACCGTCATCCAGCACCAGCCGTCATCCAGGACCAATAGTACTCTCATGCCCCATCGCTATATCAAAAAGATTCTCGACGCCAAAGTCTACGATATCGCCATCGAGACACCCATTGATCATGCACGGCATCTGAGTAGCCGGCTGGACAACAAGGTGTTACTCAAACGGGAGGACCTGCAAGCGGTGTTCTCGTTCAAGCTGCGTGGCGCCTATAACAAGATTGCCCAGCTCAGTGACGCCGAACGTGCCCGCGGGATTATCGCCGCGTCGGCCGGCAATCATGCCCAGGGCGTGGCGCTGTCAGCAGCCAGGCTGGGAATCGCCGCCGTGATCGTCATGCCAGCCACCACG
>CAYXVO010000125.1:695-7896 GCA_964467875.1 uncultured Pseudomonadales bacterium
GGCGGCGCGCGAGTTGGGCATCGAGGCGCTGATCGTCATGCCCAAGACCACGCCGGATATCAAGGTGAACGCAGTGCGTGCGCTGGGGGCGAAAGTCGTGCTCAAGGGCGACGCGTTCGACGAGGCCTTCATTCATGCCCAGGAGTTGATCGAGAAGAAAGGCTACACCTACATTCCGCCGTACGACGACGAAGAGGTGATCGCAGGGCAAGGCACGGTGGCCATGGAAATCATGTGGCAGCACACCGGCGCTCTGCATGCGGTCTTCGTGCCGGTGGGCGGCGGTGGGCTGATCGCCGGTGTGGCGGCCTACATCAAGTATTTGCGGCCGCAGATCAAGGTTATCGGCGTCGAGCCGGAAGATTCCGCCTGTCTGCACGCGGCGCTGGAAGCCGGGAAGCGGGTGGTCCTGCCGGAGGTGGGCATTTTTGCCGACGGCGTGGCGGTCAAGCAGATTGGCGCATTGCCCTGGGAGATCTGCAAGACCAGCGTGGATGAGGTCATTCGGGTCAGCACTGATGAGATCTGTGCGGCAATCAAGGACGTGTTCGAAGACACCCGGTCGATAGCCGAGCCAGCCGGTGCGCTGGCCGTGGCCGGCCTGAAAAAGTATGTCGAGCGGGATGGAGTGTCGGGTCAGGATCTGCTGGCCATCGTCAGCGGCGCTAACATGAACTTCGATCGCCTGCGCTATATCTCGGAGCGGACCGAAATCGGCGAGGAGCGGGAAGCCATCATCGCGGTCAAGATCCCGGAGCGTCCGGGCAGCTTCAAGAAGTTCATCCAGGCCTTGTCGAAACGCAACATCACCGAATTCAATTACCGCTACGCCGACGCCAGCGAGGCGCATATTTTTGTCGGCGTCCAGATCCCGGAAGGCGGCGTCGGCCGCCAAGATCTGGTGGATACCTTGACGGCTCAGGGATATGAGGTCCTTGACCTGACGGATAACGATATGGCGAAGGCACACATTCGCCACATGGTGGGCGGACGCGTTGCTGGGCTGGCCAATGAAAAGGTGTTTCGCTTCGAGTTTCCGGAGCGTCCCGGCGCGCTGATGAAGTTTCTGATGTCGTTGGGATCACGCTGGAATATTTCCATGTTCCACTACCGCAACCATGGCGCTGCATTCAGTCGGGTGCTGATGGGGGTGCAAATCGATGACGCCCAGCTGCCGGAGTTACGGACGATGCTGGATACGGTGGGCTTCCGTTACTGGGAAGAAACCGAAAACCCGGTCTACAAGCTGTTCCTCGGGCAGTAACCCGGTTGCCCAGGGCTGCAACGCAGCGCTAGGCGATAAACTGCCGCACGTTGCGAAACGTTCAGCGGGTGCCGGCGCTCATGACGCGTCGCGCACCAGTGCGCAGTCGGGAGCTGGATGGTCAAGGGTTGCCGCCGCCGCCCTGGCTGCCCGCGCTGCTGGAAACATCGTCGTCGAAGGCGCTCACGGCTTCTGATTCGTCGGGTGTTTCTCCGCCACCACCATAGGTGGCCGCATCGGCTGGGTCCATGGGGCCAGACCAGTCAATCGGCGTTTCCATCAATTCGATATCCAGCTCACGCCAGGTGTCGGTGTCGAATTCGCCGACGTTACCATCGAAGTACTGGACCTCGATAATGGCGTCGTCCTCATACACGGCAAGCACCTGGAATTGATTGTCGGTATCGACCCGATGATACCAATTACCTTCGACAGGATCGTATTCGTTATACATAACCTACCTCCGTTGATCTTCATCAAGGGCTGACCTGATGGTTATGTCTACAGTGGGAGCCTCGGCCACGACAAGGCAAAGTGGGCTGTGCGCGGGCGATGGGGAAACTGGTGACAAAATCACTCGTCTGCTTTTCGCGACGCTCGCTTCCGTTTCGGCTTACGTGCACAATAGTTGCGTTTGATTCAGTTCGTCCTGCAGATGATTTTGCCTGGAGAGGGTTTGCGCGGCCGTTGTCAGAGCGGGTAAGCCTGTGAGGGAAGCGAGGTTACAGAGGGAGTCGGGCGTTTTTCGGGAAATTTTCATCTGAATCGAGCACAGTTGTGAATCCTTTCTATACTGAAGTTCAAACAGGCTACTTAGTGAGCTGATTCAAAATGATTTGTCACTTTGCAGGCACCTTGCATTGCCCGCGAGTGTTGAGGGGAGATGGAATGAAACGCAAGCCCGACGTGATGTTCACGTTGATCGTTGTCTTTTGCTTTGGTTTGGTGGTCAGTGGTTTTGTCGCTTACGAGCGACCTTCCGAGCGTCCCGATGTACATCTGACGATGACGGAGACGCTGCCTTCGGATACGGCTACCCGCTAAAACGATAGATTTTTTTCTCGGTGGCCACTGCCTCCAGTGGCACATCCCACGCTTTTATATCCAGACTGCCAACCCGCTGAAAGTCATGGGCGAGCCCAACCAGTCGCGGCCGCAAGGCCGTGCGCCGCAGACTGAAGGCGAAGGTTCGATCATAAAACCCTCCGCCCATACCAAGCCTCCCTCCTTGTTCGTCGAAGGCAACCAGTGGGAGCAGCACAAGGCTGAGCGACCACGCCGGCCGGAGGCTCTGATGGCTTATGTCGGGTTCCAGGATACGAAAGCGGTTCCTGCGTAAGGCGCTGTCCGGGCGAAATTCCACAAACCAGAGTCGGTTTTCCAGAATAGGATGCAGTACAGGCAGGTAGCATTGCTTGCGCTGGCGCCACACAACCTGTGCCAGGGCACGGGGATCAATCTCACCGTCGTTTGGCAGATACAGGGCAATTGCGCGCGCGCGCAGAAACAGAGGGTGCTGGCTAAGATGTTGCTTCAGACTGCGGGCGGCATGGGCCTGTTGGGCGGGCGTCAGTTGCCGGCGCCGACGGCGCATCGCCTGGCGCAATGACTTGCGATCGACCGATGACGGTGAGGCGAAACCAGGTGCTGTGTCCATGCAACCCCGTTCGAAATGGAGACGCTCCCCAATATGCCGCTGCTGGATATGGCCCTTGAACCCATAGGTTCAAGGCGGCAGCCGCTGTGATAAATTAGGCTTTCCCACGAGGGGACATGCACACATTACCCTGAAGTGGCCACCAGTACAGACGATATCGGCTCGAGGACGTATCCCGCTGGCAAACATATCAGGGAGCGTGATTGTCATTATACTGGTTCTGCGCCAAAAAACAGGAGTTTTAACGAACCGTAACCAAGCCCGCAAATGGCGGGTGAAAATGACCGATACCGCTTACTGTCCGGTCTGCTTACTGCCCTGCCTACAGATGGCGCTTGAGCTGCTTGATATTTGATCTGCCGGGTGGGTTTCCGCTTAATGCTCTTCCGCGCCGGACGCCAGGACGGCATCGAGGCGTTCCTGCAGTTGCTTGAGCTGTGTTTCGACGGATTTGTTCTGATTGCTCCCCTGTAGCAGCTCATAGGCGACGTTGAGCGCGACCATGACCGCAATACGCTCGGTGCCCGCGACCTTGCCGCTGGTGCGAACCTCACGCATCTTATGGTCGAGATAGCGTGCGGCTTCCTCCAGCTTGGGGCGGGCTTCCGGCGGACAGGCGACCAGATAATCCTTTTCCAGAATGGTCAGATTCACAGTGTTGCTCGGACGACTCATTGATGCTGCTCCAGTGCCTTCAGGCGGCCAATCATCGCTTCAATCTTGCTACGGGCAACGTCATTTTTCTGCATCAACTGCTGTCGCTCGTGCTGCCAGTCTTCCTGCTGCGCCCGCAAGGCGGCATTTTCAGTCTGCAGTTGTTCACAACGTGCGATAAGTTTTTCGACTTTTTCGATCAGGGCGTTTAGATCGGCGTCGTCCATAGTCAGATCCTGCCTAAGTTGGGGGGTACTATAAAGGGCGCGCCGGGACAGGGTCAATGCACGGTCTGCGGCAGCGTGGAGACTTACTAGCCACAGTGTTACGATAGCAGCAAACCGGGCGCCGTGGCGCGATTTGACTCGCGTATTCATCATAATGCACGTGTACTCATCATAATGGTTGTTGCGGGTCGCCATGGGCCGTGGCGGGTCATTATTAAAGATCAGGCATCCAGGAGCGATGGCGGAATCATGACGAGTTTTGATCAGGATTACCGGGAGCGGCCGGTTCAGGAGTTCGACGACTGGGCCGAGTTGTTCCTGCAGTTGGGCGTTGCCGATTCGCCGGCGGAACTCCACGGGGTATTGGTTGGCAGTCTGGTGGCCGGACGCCGCATGACGCCCATGGAATGGATGCGGGTCGTGACCGAGCATCTGGGAACTGAGGTGCTCAACGCCGAGTTTGACCAGTTGCGGCGTCAATTTGACGGTCTGTACAAGGAATGGGAACGTGTCCTGCAGCAGGATGCACTCGGATTCAGGCCGCTGCTGCCGGAAGATGATGTCTCCCTGGGGGAGCGCCTGGAATCCGTAGGTGCTTGGTGCCAGGGGTTTGTCGAGGGCTTTTCCCTGGGGTTGCCAGGGGCTCATCCTGCACTGGCGGACGATACCCGGGAACTGTTGAGCGATCTGATGGCCATTGCCGAGATTGATCCGGTCGTTGATGCCAGCGAAGAGCAGGAGCACGACTACATGCAGTTGGTGGAATTTATCCGGGTCGCCGCGATCAATCTGTTCGCCGAATTCAATGCGCCACCAACCGCACCACCGGGTACCTCTGTACATTAGTGTCTGCGTGGAAACCTGCTCGAACCGGCGTAACCCTCCTGTTTCGGGGGGTACGCCGACGGATTATGTTGTGCCCCCGAACGTTCTTTTGCCCATTGCGTTGCCCGAATCAGGGAGTTTCACCACATGAAAGCATCAGACAAACATTTGCCCCGCAAGGAATACGCTGCGCGTCGCAAGAGCCTGCTCGAGCAATTGAGTCCGAACAGCATTGCCATTTTGCCGGCGGCACCGATCAAAACCCGTAACCGGGACGTACACTTTCCGTTTCGTCAGGACAGCGATTTCTATTACCTGACGGGGTTTGCAGAGCCTGATGCGGTTCTGGCCCTGATTCCAGGGCGCGAGCATGGCGAGGCGATCCTGTTCTGCCAGGAGCGCAATCCAGAGCTGGAACTGTGGAACGGGCGTCTGGTTGGCCAGGAAGGCGCGGTGGCGGAGTATGGCATGGATGATGCGTTTCCCATTGCCGATCTCGACGACATCCTGCCGGGCCTGATCGAAGGCAAGGACAAGGTCTATTACCCGATGGGGCTGGACGAAAAGTTCGACCGCCGGGTGATGGAGTGGATCAACGTGATCCGTTCCAAGGTACGTAGCGGCGCCCAACCGCCGGGCGAATTTGCCGCGATTGAGCACTATCTGCACGACATGCGTCTCTACAAGAGTGCGGCTGAGCTCCAGTTGATGGAGCAGGCGGGTGAGATTAGCGCACAGGCTCACGTGCGCGCCATGCAGTTCTGCAAGCCCGGCATTCTCGAATACCAGCTTGAGGCGGTGATCAACCAGCATTTCCTGATGCAGGGCGCTCGCGCATCGGCCTACGCGGCCATTGTCGGTAGCGGCGAAAACGCCTGCATCCTGCACTACACGGACAACGAGTGTGAACTGAAAGCGGGCGATCTGGTGCTGATTGATGCCGGCTGCGAGCTCGATCATTACGCCGGCGACATTACCCGCACGTTTCCGGTGAGTGGTACGTTTTCGCCAGAGCAGCGTGCGCTGTATGAGGTGGTGTTGGCTGCCCAGGAAGCTGCAATTGCCGCGGTAAAACCGGGTAACCACTGGAATCAGCCTCACGAAGCCGCCGTGCAGGTCCTGAGCCAGGGACTGCTGGATCTGGGCCTGGTGCAGGCGAACTCCGTCAAGGACGTGATCGAGCAGGAGCTGTATAAGCCGTTTTACATGCATCGGACCGGTCACTGGCTGGGCATGGATGTACACGACGTTGGCGATTATAAAATCGGTGGCCAATGGCGGGTTCTGGAGCCTGGCATGGTCATGACGGTTGAGCCGGGCCTGTACGTGTCACCGAGCGCGGATGTGGAGCCACGCTGGCGCGGAATTGGTATTCGGATTGAGGACGACGTGGCGGTGACCCGCGATGGCTGCAAGATCCTGACGGCATCGGTACCTAAGTCGGTGGAGGCCATCGAGCAATTAATGGCCGCGCGGGTGACAGCCGAGCCGGTGATGGCAGGGCACACTGGATGACTAGGCGTGTGGATGTGGCCATTGTTGGTGGCGGAATGGTTGGCGCGAGTCTGGCCATTGCACTGGCCCGCGCGTGTTCCTATCTGCGGATCGCGGTGCTGGAGGCGGTGGATATGCCGGATCCGGGGCCTGAACCAGTGTACCAGCCCAGTTACGATGCCCGCTCCACCGCGCTCTCCTATGGCTCTCGTCGAATTTATGAACAGCTTGGCCTGTGGGCGCAGTTGTCGGCCCATGTGACGCCCATCGAGCAGATCCATGTGTCGGATCGTGGCCATTTTGGCGCAAGTCGCCTGCATGCGGCTGAACACCGGCTGCCGGCGCTTGGCTATGTGGTCGAGAACCAGTGGCTAGGGCGGGTTCTATGGAGTGCTTTGGCAGCACATCCGCAAATCCAGTTTCAGTGTCCAGTCACGGTGACCGGCATTCAGGAGCAATCCGCCGGTGTGACGCTGCAGATTACCAGCAAAAGCGGTGATCAGGAGACGCTGGATGCGCAACTGGTGGTATTGGCCGATGGTGGCCGATCATCCCTGCGAAGCCAGCTTGGCATTGGTGTGTCGACCCGCGCCTATGATCAGATGGGCCTGGTTGCCAACGTCACGGTCGCGAGCCATCACCAGTTCGTGGCCTATGAACGCTTTACCGAGCAGGGCCCCATGGCTCTGTTACCGCTGGGGGAGAATGACCTGTCGGAAGGTCGCTGTGCGTTGATATGGACATTACCGAACGGCGATGCGCAGCGACTGTTGGATGCGCCGGATGAGGAGTTTCTGCAGCACTTGCGGGAGCGCTTCGGAACGCGCCTGGGACGCTTCACCAAGGTCGGCGCGCGTCAGGGGTATCCGTTGGCGCTGGAGCGCTCCCTGGAACAGGTGCGACCAGGGCTGGTCCTGGTGGGCAATGCCGCCCACGTCCTGCATCCGGTGGCAGGTCAGGGCTATAACCTGGCCCTGCGTGAAGTCCAGGCGCTGGCCCACCATGTGGCTGGCGCGGCGGAGCAGGGGCAATGGCTGGGCAGTCTGGCGGTGTTGGGCGCATTTGAGCGCAGCCAGCAGC
>CAYXVO010000126.1:0-7863 GCA_964467875.1 uncultured Pseudomonadales bacterium
GGGCGGGTCGACGACGTGCTCAATGTGTCGGGTCACCGTTTGGGCACCGCCGAGATCGAAAGCGCGTTGGTTCTGCACGATGCGGTCGCTGAAGCGGCGGTGGTGGGCTATCCCCATGACATGAAAGGGCAGGGAGTCTATGCCTATGTCACGCTGACCCTGGGCCATGATGAGTCGCCTGAGCTAACCGAGGAACTCAAGCAGTTGGTGCGACGGGAAATCGGCGCCATTGCGGCCCCGGACGTGATCCAGTACTCGCCGGGCCTGCCCAAGACGCGATCAGGCAAGATCATGCGGCGGATTCTGCGCAAGATTGCCGCCGAGGAAAGCGAGTCGCTGGGAGACATTTCCACCCTGGCCGATCCGTCCGTGGTGGAGGATCTGATTCAGGCGCGGGCAAAGAACTAGGCACCGCAAGAAGGATTCAGGCGCGGCTTTTTTATCCCCTCCCCGGGCAAGGGGAGGGTTAGGGTGGGGGCGTGCTTGCGCACTCCTGGCGGCCCGTCTGCCCCCGCCGTGGATTTACCCCCCAATCGCCAGTACAATCGGCCCAAACTTATGGACCGACGGTACTTCCATGCCAGTCCCTTTGCAGTTGTTCTCCACGCTCGGCTGCCACCTGTGCGAGCAGGCTGAAACCATGCTGATATCGACCTTGCCGCCCGACGCCTATGCGTTGGATGTGGTGGAAATCAGCAATTCCGATACCCTGATGACCGCCTATGGCGTGCGTATTCCGGTGTTGCGCCGGACGGATACGGGGGTGGAGATTGGCTGGCCCTTCATGCCCGAGGATATTCTTCAACTGGTTGTTTGCGACTGAACTCAATCAGTGCCCGCACTGCTGTAGCTGATCTGTCTCACAGCCGATGATTTTGCCGTATACAAGAAAGAGCCGTACCCCATGATTGTTGTCATTTCCCCCGCCAAGACCCTGGACTACGAAACCCCGCCCACCACGTCGACTTTTTCCCAGCCGGCCTATCTGGAAGACTCGCGAATTCTGGTTGAACAGCTCAAGACCATGGCGCCGGGCGCGATCTCCGAGTTGATGAGCATCAGCGAGGCGTTGGGCGTGCTCAACGCCAACCGCTTCCAGAGCTGGCGGACACCGTTCTCGCCGGACAACGCCAAGCAGGCTGTGCTGGCGTTTAAGGGGGATGTCTATGTTGGGCTGGATGCGGAATCGCTGAGCGAGGCGGATCTGGCGTTTGCCCAGCAGCACCTGCGGATTCTCTCGGGGCTGTATGGACTGCTCAAGCCGCTGGATCTGATTCAGCCATACCGGCTGGAGATGGGAACGTCGCTCAAAAACGCGCGTGGCGCCAATCTGTATGGCTTTTGGGGTGAACGGCTGACCCAGGCCCTGAACCAGGAATTGGCTGGCGATGCCGAACCGGTGCTGGTGAACCTGGCCTCCAATGAATATTTCAAGGCGATTAAGCCGAAGGCGCTACAGGCGCGGATCATTACGCCACAGTTTCTCGACCGCAAGGGCGACCAGTACAAGATCGTGAGCTTCTGGGCGAAAAAGGCCCGCGGGCTGATGAGCGCCTACATCATTCACAACCGTCTGACGCAGCCGGAGCAGCTCAAGCAATTTGACAGCGCAGGGTATGTTTATAGCGCCGAGCGGTCCCAGGGGGACCAGTGGGTTTTCACGCGGGATGAAGCGCCGCGCGACTAAACGCGCGGGCTCAACATCAGACTTTATCGAATACCCTGTTCACGCAATGACTGAGGCGTGAAATAACGCTGGGGCAGCGGTTCTTTTTGCGAGCGATAGACGGGGGTGCCGTTGCCGCTGGGCAGGCCCTGGACGTGGTAGCGGCGTGATGGCAGATCATGAAAGGCCTCGGCGGCGGGGAAGAGTACCGGTTCCTCCTCGGTGAACTCGGTCAGGAAAGCCAGGCTGATCCGCCAGAGTTTGCCCTGCTGATCGTACTGGTCGGCAATCGTGATGCTCCAGCTGTCTTCATCCAGATAGAAGTCTCGCTTGCTATAGACGTGCTTGGCGTTTGGCCGCAGCGTTCCGCGCACAACCCAAACCCGGTGCAACTCATAACGGGTCAGGTCCGGATTGAGGTGGAACGGGGTCAGGACCTTCTTCAGGTCCAGTGTAGGATTGGCCAGTTGTGCATTGTGGTAAGGAATATAAATTTCCCGGCGTCCTAACAACTCCCAGTCGTAGCGATCCAGCGCACCGTTGAACATATCTGTGTCGTCGGCGGTACGGATGCTTTGGGCCAGCAAGGCCGGACTGTCATGGCCGACATGGGGAATACGCCGCACCCGGCGTTCGCCCGCGTTGTAGCCCCAGGTCTGGCGGGGGTTGCGGGCCTGGTTCAGGCTGTCGATGAGCAGCAGGGCACCGCCGGCGATACTGGCTGGTGCCAGAAAGAATGACTGATAGCTGTACGCCAGGTTATCAACCTTGTCGAGATACTTGCTGGCGTAGTAGTTGCTCAATACATCCTGGCGGGACTGCACCAGGGTATACGCGCCACTGGCTTCGACCACGGTCTCCTGGGCGATACGTGTGCCCGAATTACCACGCCAGTGCAGCAGGTGGTTCCACATGGCTTCGTGTCCCACCTGGGGAATGGGAAAGGGGATGCCGCCATATCCACCGTCAATTCCGTAGCCGTCGTCGGTAAGCTTGACCTGCGTGGCGTTGGCGCGGGTCTGATCCTGCACGCGCTGGGGCGGCGCAAAATCCCGGCGCGAGCGATAGACGGGCATGCGGAACGTGTCGGGATAAGCCTTGAACAATCCCTTTTGACCATCGGTCAACTGGTTCGCGTATTTCTGATAGTTTTGCCCGGTAATCACGAACAGGGGCTTTTCATCCGCGGGCTCCGCTTGATCGGGCTGCCAACGGGGAATGGTACCCGCACGGTTACCTGCGGTGATGGCACCCAGCGGCGTCAGTTCACGTCCCAGGGTGGCGGCTTGTTCGGGTGAGACCGCGCTTGTGGCAAAGCTGCTGCCTAGACACAGCAGGACCGTACAGATCAGGCGGTGGATGGAAATGGCCGAGGGAAACCGCATTGTCGTTTTGTATTGCATTGGAGTTCTTATTGTTTTTACGTTCTTGAGGGCCAAAGCGTTCAGATCTGGCACGGAAAACTGACGTTTTCGGGAATCGGCGTCAGGGACTGGCACCGATTACGCCCTTCCGCCTTGGCGCGATACAGGGCTTGGTCGGCTTCGGAGACCAACTCCTTGGCCTGTGTTTGAGGCGTTGGAATGCAGGTTGCAATGCCGATGCTGATGGTGATCTTGAGGCGATGTTCATCGGAGTTGTAATCAGCCTGCTCAACGCGCTGACGAAGCTGTTCGGCCAGATGCCAGGCGCCGTCCAGGGGCGTCTCCGGCAGTAAAACCGCCATTTCCTCACCACCATACCGGGTGACCACGTCCATGCTGCGGGTCATGGTGTGCATCAGGTGGGCGGCAATCTCTTGTAGGACCAGATCGCCGGTCTGATGGCCATAGGTGTCGTTGACGGCCTTAAAGTGATCGACATCAATCAGCAGTATGCTCAATGGATGTTGGCAGCGAGTCGCCCGCATCCATTCCCTTGCCAGCGTCTCATCGAAATACTTGCGGTTGCGCAGGCCAGTCAGGGCATCGGTGGTACTGATCAGGTAGAGTTTGTCTTCCCGGGTCTTGAGCTGAATCCGCATTTCCTCCATGGCCAAGGCCAGTTCCCGCATTTCGTCCTTGGTGTCGACGGTGAAGGCTAGCTCGTAGTTGCCTCGGGCAACGGCCAGGGCGGCCTGGCGCAGTTGCACGATGGTTTCATGGAGACTGCGATAGAGCACGTAAAACAGTACCAGAAACAGCAGGATCAACAGGCCAAGTCCGCCCAGGAACAGGGCCAGGCGCTGGGATTCCTGTTCGCGCAGGTCGCTCAGCTGGCGGTCTACCCGCTGCAGAATCTGATCAATCGCCTGATAGAGTTGGTCAATCTGACTGTGTAGGCGCTGCTCGAACAAGCGCCATTCCTTGTCCAGGGTAAAGGCTTGGATCAGGGCGCTGTCTAGTTCGTCACGGGCCACGCCAATAGGCTGCGTTAACACTTCGGGCGCCAGCAGCGTCTTGAGGTGTGGGTATTCCTGGCGAAGACTGTCCAGCTTTCGGGTCAGGTTGTGGTGGGCCTGATCCAGGCTTTGATACAGCAGGTCGGTGGTTTCAATGCCGCCGGAATCCAAGTAATTGACGTGAAGATAATAGACGCCGAAGACCCGCACCTCACCCATGGCTTCCAGCACGTTGGGCAGGTCACTGGACACCAGATCAAGCAGCGCAAATATTTCGGGATGCTCGCCCGACAGCAAACCGGACTGATTGAGAATGGTGCGGCGGTAGTCCTGGGCCAGATCGACAAACTGTTGGGCATTGTCGAACAGCACACGGATTCGTACCGCTTCCATGCCCGGCATGATCTGGAAATCGGTGCTCTTCTGCTGGAGGTTGAGCAGGGCGGACTTCTGCGAAGCAGACTGTTCGGACTGCTGAATCAGGGTGTGAAGATGTTTCAGAACCCGGCGCTTTTTATCGCTAAAACGTTGCGCCAGGGTGTCATCGTTGAGCAGGAAATGGAGAACGCCGAGATCGCGGAGATTCTCCTGGCTCTGCAGTAACTGGTTTATTTCCTGGAGCTTGATGATGGCCAGACGCTGCTGGTCCGCTTCTTCGATGTTCGCTTCCAGCTCCAGAACCAGTTGCGCGACGGACAGCATCAAGGGCACCGCGAAGAATGCCGAGATCAGCAGAAATTTATAGGAATAGCGTAGGCGCTTCATCAAGGCGAGAGCCGGGCTAATCGCTATATTGAATACAGAAGTCATTCGCGGTGGACGGTCCAGTCAGGCTAGATACATCAGTGACATAGGATTCAGTTTAGCAGTAAAGCGCTGGTCTGCAGTTTTTCAGGCGAGAAAACACGAGTTTTACGTGCTGGTTGCCGGCCCTGCCCCTCTGCCGCAAGGCTTGCGGGGTACGGTTTTGTCTGGAAGAAGGTTCCAGGTAAGTGGTCGCTTCACTCTGGGGGCTGGTTTCGTATGGATGTAGAGACGGCACGAACCCGCCCTGGCTCCGCGAGGAGCAAGGGGGAGAGCGGGCTTGGACTGCTGCCGAACTAATTTAAAGAACGACCGGCGTAGCCAGTATGACTGGCCATCTTGAACTGATCTGGCGGCAGGTGGGGGCCTTGGCTGATCCAGCCATAGTCGCCGCGGGCCTGCAGTTGATAATGCCCTTTGGGCGTCAGGATATCGGCCAGGGTGAACTGAGGTCCTTGGGTAAAGGAAACCCGATAGACCGGGGGCAGGTCCTTGATGTGGCCGTGCCAGGTCATGCTGCCATCCTGGTGATCTTCGACCTGATCCACCACCATGATGAGAGAGTATCCGAGACGTTGGCTGAAGATGTACATTTCATCGCCGGCAAACAAGGTTTCCAGTTTTCCCCGACTGAAGTGAATTACTTCCTCGATCTGATCCCGCCGATCAACCGGGAGATCGGAAGAGGCAACCGTTCCGGTCGCGGGCATGATGGCGCTGGGTGTGTTGATGACCTGGAGAAACTCTTCCTCGGTCATGAGGGGCTCGCCCCGGCGCGCATTCATCCGCCCGAAGACATGCTGTTCCTGTTCATTCAGGATGGAACCGTCACGGCTATAGAGCCACTGTGCAGTGCGTTCTTCCAGCACTGGCAGGGGTGCGGCAGCAATGGCGGTGCCAATATGTGGGGGTTCGAGCGATATCGTCGGCGGCAGGGTAAAGGATGGCGGTCCCGCCAGAGGCGGCGCATCAGGTACTTGTAGAACGTTGTAGCTTAATGCCAGGCCACCAAAGCTGGCCAGCATCCACTTAGAAAGTGAACCTGTTGTAATCATTGTTATGGCTCCACGAATCATCCTGAATCGGTTGCGTCTATAGCCTTCTTTCCTTGACGCAATGGGGCGAGCTCCATCATAGGTTAACCAGGCGTCACTGCCCTCTCTATGACTGAACACTCACTTACATTACAACTATTGTTGAGATATGTGAACATGAACTCAAGTTCATGGCCGTACATGGCGGTGTAATTTTTGCGGAAGGGCGCTGTAATTTTTGCGAAACGGATTGAATAGTCGGGTTTTGCTAGCTCGTTTGGCCGTGATGAAAGAAGTTGCATCCCGTCAAAAAGCCGAACATAAACAGGCGCATAAAAAGAAAGAGAGTTGGTTTTTGGCGTTCTGGAACGGGCTTGTTGGCGTCTGGCATGACTTCTGCTCCCATCCGCTTAAACCGCTATTGAAGCGGTAGGCTTGGCAGTTTAAGGGTACATCCTGGCTGCTATGTCGAGCATGAGATATAGCGGGCACGGAATAGCGAACATGAAATAACGAGCATGAAATAACGGGCATCAAGGAGGATTCGTTTCATGAACAATCGTCTGATCCACTCTCATTGTCTGCTTTACTCGCCGCCACGAATGCGAAACCCGTCGCCGGCAGGGGCCGGTTAACCAGCCCAGGGGCTGACGACACTCCGACACTGAAGCCTTTCTACTTCAGGCCTCCTGCGGGATGCCTCGACATTCTCTCCCTGGTGCCTCAGCAAGTCTGACGCGCAACCATATAATAGTGCTGTGCCATCGGATAACGGTGCTGTGCCATCGGATAACGGTGCTGTGCCATTGGCTAGCCATCGGTGCCGTTCGACGCACACTGTTCTATGCCGTTGCCTGTTCATGATTGTCGAGGGGCTCTGGCCCACATTTAGGAGAGCGTTTTATGCCGCATGCTCTGGTGGTGGCTCAGGAGTTAGGGAAGTTAAACCACTTGCAGAAGATGTTCCTGTCTCAGGGCTACAGCTTTTCCGTGTCGAAAACCCTGGCCGAGGCTCGTGAGGAAATCCGTCGGCAGCAGCCTGATGTGGCACTGATAAGCCCCATGCTACCGGATGGCGATGGCTTGGTGCTATTGCAGGACCCGCGGTTCGCCCACAATGCCGAAGTCCTGTTGCTGGCTGAAAGAGAGCACGAGGACGCATTGATTACGGCGCTTCGGATCGGTGCCGGTGAGCGGGAGGCGCGGGCGTACAGTCCCGAGGAGCTGGCTGTCATCCTGGTGGAAGTGGCGCGCGACTTGGCCATGGATGTCACCATGGATCTGGGCGAGGCGCCAGAAGTGAACGGCGGGCTGGGCAGCTTGCGTGGCCGCTCCCAGGTCATGGCCAAACTTTATCGGCTGGTGCGCAAGGTGGCACCCACGCCGGCCACGGTCCTGTTGATTGGAGAAAGTGGCACCGGGAAGGAGCTTCTGGCCCAGTCAATCCACAGTCTGAGCATGCGCAGGGATCGCCCGTTCGTGGCGGTCAACTGCGGCGCTATCCTGCAGGATCTGATGGAAAGTGAGCTGTTTGGTCATGAGAAGGGCAGCTTTACCAACGCCAGTCGCCAGCACCGGGGGATCTTTGAGCGGGCGGATGGCGGCACCCTGTTTCTGGATGAAATCACCGAGATGCCCGTTGAACTTCAGGTAAAACTGCTGCGGGTGTTGGAATGTGGACGCTTCGCCCGGGTCGGCGGGGAGCAGGATCTGGCGGTGGATGTCCGTGTCGTTGCCGCCACCAACCGTGATCCTATGGAGGCGATTCGCGCTGGCGCATTGCGGGAGGATCTGTACTACCGGATCGCCCAGTTCCCGGTCGCAATTCCGCCACTACGTGATCGGGACGGAGATGTGGAATTGCTGGCGGATTATTTCGTCGAGTCCGCCAATGCGCAGCATGGGATCACCAAGAGCCTCAGTAACACCGCCCGCCGCCGTCTGTGTGACTATCACTGGCCGGGAAACGTGCGGGAACT
>CAYXVO010000127.1:0-6787 GCA_964467875.1 uncultured Pseudomonadales bacterium
CAAGCAAGAGCCACTATGGTTCCAGATTTCAGCGGACTCGCGCCCTATCAGCCAACCGCTGCGATCGAAGACCGTTTGCCACCGATACTTTTACGCCCCGCACCCGACTTGGGCGTGCGCGACATCGACTTGGCCGCTGAGGTCTTGCGCGTCATTCTAACTACTCGCTCCATGCGCTTGGATGTATGCGCCATGGAAACGCCGAGCGGGACCTGCGCCATAAACGGCAGGACCGCCTCAGATCTATCATCCAACTGAAGGCGGACAACAGCCGGTCGCCGACCATCCGGCACTGCAGTATCCGCAAGTACCTGATTTAGCCGATCCCACATTTGCCAGGCGGAAGCCAGGTTGCCGTTCACGACATGACGGGTCTCCAAGAACACGCGCTCGCTCCGCACAAGCACATCGCCCACCACTTCTCCCACGTAGCCTAAACCTTTATTCAACAAATCCCGCATCTCCATAAATTGCTCCTTCGTCCCTTTCCATACGGCTTCCTTATTCCCATGAGGATTTGCATAGGTACCACGCCACATCTCCGCCACGCAGGCCGCAAAAATAAAAAAGACCACTATCGCCATTTAGCCATAGTAGCCTTCAGTCTATTCTTCGCCTCATGAGCGCCGGATCCATTTGCAGCATCGCATCCCTTTGCACATAAACCCAATCCAACATCAGATCGGGCATGATACTGAGCTATGTACTCAGTTTCAAGTTTTAGAACCACTTCACACTTTTACGCACTCACAACACAGATCATGCGCACTCACAACACAGATCATGCGCATTCACAACACGGGTCACCTCTTGTAACAATGGCAAGCGACCCGCACCAACCGACCTTAATCAAAGGTTCCTGACATAGTAATCATTAGCAACGCCACAACCAATCGTTAAACAGGACAAAGCCAAGCGTTAAAAAGGCCACCAACCCGAATCTTCTTCCTGCTGCTCGGCAACCACCTCAACCTTTGGCTCCAGGCTTTTTTCATAGGCAGCCCGATCACGAGCCAGTTCCACCTCCATCCGATCAGCCCTCAGCTCCGGCTGCGAGTCGCCACCACAGAGATAGAGGCACCACCAGACTCCTGGGTTATAGACGCCGGAACCCTTGAGCTGAGCCAGTTCAGCGTCCCGTGCCTCCTGGATTTCCTGCTCACGCCGTTTAAAATCGCTTTGGACATTGTCATGAACGATCGAGGTGCCTGCATGATTGGGTGCGAGCAACTCATTTTTCATAAAGCGAGTTTCAATAATTTCCGGATAGGCAACTTCTCTCTGCACCAACTGCAAATCGCCTTGCGCCCAAGGCGAGTCTGGCTCCAGCGCGGGGTTTGATTGCTTGGGCTGCGTCACTTCGCTGTAGCGTAGGTAATAAACTTTTCCCGGCTCAACCTCCAGTTCCGCGTTTGCAATTTCGCTCAAGGAGAAATTATTCAACCCTTCCAGACCGAGCAATGGACGGCGCATGGCGATGTGACGCTTACCAGGAAGCACCTCCAGCCAGGTATAGCCGTTACTGCGCAGATTAAAATAATGCTTATCGTCCACATACAGGCTGGGCGCCTCAATCTCTTCCGCCGCCCAGTCGCTGTGCGGCCTATAGAAATAAATCAAGCCGCTGGTCTGGCTCTCCCATTGGGAGTTACTGATGTGAGCAAACTTATTGCCACTAACCGACCACAGAAAAGCACCCGTACTCTTGCCGATCGACTGATAGATTTTGCAGCCCCCCAGCATCACGATGAGCAATATCAGCCCTCCTGCGCGGATCCATCTCCCTGAAAGCGTTGCACCCATACCGGTTCTCTCACAAATGGCACAATTTGACCCGCCATGTTACCAATGTCTTCCACCCAATTGTGAGACGTACTGCAAGGCTTGCTCATGCCATGGAACGATATGCCCGCGTCGGA
Source organism: uncultured Pseudomonadales bacterium (assembly GCA_964467875.1). Lineage (GTDB taxonomy): Bacteria > Pseudomonadota > Gammaproteobacteria > Pseudomonadales > Oleiphilaceae > JAEZAA01. The sequence goes on from CAYXVO010000127.1 coordinate 1,920, forward strand.
CACAGCCGCTCCATTCGCTCCACGACAAACTGCGTAGAACCGTGACCGATAGGCAATGGCGCGATCCTTGGTTAGCACGCCATCCACCGGACGGGCTTCACCAGTCAAAGGCGACCAATTGCGTTATTTTTGCACAACCGATCCCAAATCCCGCGGAACAGCCTGCGCAGCTGGAGAAACTCCGCTAAAATACGCCGATATAGCCATAGTAAACACTTTCACCGGCAGAGCCGACGATGAAAGAACCCTTGATGAGGATTGAGTCATGACGCGCGCTTTTGCCGCAATAAAGTTTGGCTGGAAGCCAGGACTGCTGGCTGGAAGCCTGTTTTTCTCTATCGCTCAGGCTGCCACCCCCGACAGTATTGAGGCGTTTGCCACAGCGGATGAAGTTGATCAAACGGTTACGGAGATCGTGCTCACCAGTGGTGAAGTGGTGACTGTGGTCTACTCTCAGGGTCGCTTTGAGTACCCTCCCCAGCAGGGCAGCGTCTCGGAGGAAGGTTCAGGCGCGACGCTCATGACGCTGAGCACACCACAAATGTCGGAACACTTTATCCCTGGTCTGTTTGGCTATACCGCTGCAGGCGGCCCCTCAGTCGAACAGAGCCAACAGGTCACCAAAGCCAGCCTGCAAACCGGCGACCATGACGAAAACAGCCCAGCCCAGCTTGACCGAGCTACCGTGCGCTCCACAAGCGGGCGCAACACGACGTCCGTCCATGTGCAATTGCCAAGCACCCACACATACTCGACAGACTACTCACTCAAGGCCCGCTCCCGCTGAGAAGCCCTGCAACCGATCAACCGCCAGCTCCCGCCCCCGACAGCGCATTCAGCCGCAATTGGGCCTCATTTAACCGCCGTTCCAGGTCGAGAACCCGTCGGTTTAACTGCTGGCGATTCACATCAATGGAATCAATTGCTGTTTCCAGATTCTTGACCCGGCCATCAACCTCCTGCCCAGCACCCTGGGATGCCACGGCTTCTATCCGCTTGGTAACGGCCGCTAGTTGCGCCTGATTGTTCTTGGCCATCGACTCCACCCGCGCTACTGCGTCCGCCTTCGCCGCCGCCTCGGCCACTCGCTCCGCCTTGGTAAGTCCTGCCTTGAGACTATCCTGGGTCTGTACCAGACCATCGACACGGGCCTGCTGCTCCCCAACCAGACGCGACGCTTTAGCGATCTCCTGCTCGGTCGCCTCTAGCCTTGTCTGCAATTTTGAATTGGTCGCCTCCAGGGCAGCAATCTTCGATTGCGCCTCCTTGATCAACTGGATATTGCGCTTGTTGGTAACATCCCACAGCTTGCGAATTTCCGAATCAATTGTATTTAGCCGCGAAGCCAGCTGCGAGCCGCTCTGCGCAACATTCGCCTCGGTTTCACTCAGACTGCCTTCCAGGCGGGCGGTAACCAGCTTACTCTGATTGATGTACTGACTCGCCTCACCGAGCTCCGCCTGCAATTGATCAATGGTGGCCTGCTGGCGAAAAATCTGCCAGAAGCTCACCACGGCCACAGCCACTATCAATAGCAAAGCAAAAGCCGTCAGCCATGCCGCACTACCCGCCGAGGGCTGTGCCGCAGTCTTGCGCGCCGCCGGGGGCGCAACCGGATTACTCTTCCCTACGCCACGATCGCCAGCGGCTGGCTTGGCTGAAGCTGCCTTGGTGCGATCCTGGCGAAAACGTTCAAGATCATCTTTGTCGGGCGTTAAGCTATCCATTGGAACCTCATATGGGCTTGCCGTCTCTGATCAGACTGCATTTATTACGCAATTGATTCAGGCACCTGCGCAAGGCGCGGGATTCGACAGAGCGAACTGATTTAGCAAAAGCATTTAGCCTTATCGCTACTACAACACCTGTTACAACACCTGTACAGCACCGATAAGAACGAAGTCCGGCTACGTGAGAGCTATAGGCGTAAAATCGAACGCATTATGGCGCGAACCCTTGCGCCATGAAAACTGCGATGTTTGCGGATTTGCATGAATGGCGCGACCTTAATACACTATGCGACTTCCTTTTCATTGGTTCGAGTTGGCCCGCCTGCGAGATATCGTCCCCGGCGGCCGGAGACCTTAATTCATGCAACCACTTGTCGGCGTCATCATGGGCTCGAAATCTGACTGGCCCACCATGGAACATGCCGTGGATCTTCTTGAAAAGCTGGGTGTACCCTACGAGACACGAGTGGTTTCTGCTCACCGCACTCCTGACTTGCTGTTCGATTATGCCAAATCCGCAGAGTCGCGCGGGCTCCAGGTCATTATAGCCGGCGCGGGTGGTGCTGCTCACCTGCCAGGCATGGTTGCCTCGCAAACCAATCTGCCGGTGCTGGGCGTTCCCGTTCAGTCCAAGGCCCTGAATGGCCTCGACTCACTGCTCTCCATTGTACAGATGCCCGGCGGCATCGCCGTGGGCACACTGGCGATTGGCCAGGCGGGCGCCACCAATGCCGGCTTGCTTGCCAGCCAGATCCTGGCATTGCAGCACCCCGAGATCAAGCACGCCCTGAATGAGTTCCGCGCGCATCAGACACAATCCGTGCTGGAACAGGCCGATCCCCGAATCTAATCAGCTATTGAGATTGCCCGCCATGAAAATCGGTGTTCTTGGTGCCGGCCAGCTAGGCCGTATGTTGGCTCTCGCTGGATATCCGCTGGATATGACATTCAGCTTCTACGATACCTCTGGCGCCCCCTCCGTTGGGCTCGGGACCGTCTATGTCGATCCCGATGACACGCAGCGGGAGCTCGATCGGTTTCTGGAGCAGGTTGATCTGGTGACTTATGAATTCGAGCACCTGCCGCTTAGCCTGGCCCGTGCAGTAGAAGCCCGCAAGCCACTTCACCCCTCTTGCGAATCGCTGCGAATCTGTCAGAACCGCGCCGAAGAGAAGGCCCTATTCTCCGAACTGGGCATTCCAACCCCGCGCTATCGTCTGGTCCAGAGTGCCGACGAACTGGCACAGGCCGCGACGGAACTCGGTTGTCCGGTCGTCGCCAAATCCGTCACGGAAGGATACGACGGCAAGGGACAAGCCATCCTGCGCTCGCCCACCGAGGCACAGGCAGCCTGGGACAGCATTCGGCACCCTCAACTGATTGTCGAAGCCTTCGTCGAATTCACCCGTGAACTGTCCATTATCGCCGTCCGCTCAAGCCGTGGCGAAGTGGCCATTTATCCCATGGCGGAGAACAACCACCAGGCGGGCATTCTCCGCTACTCGATTGCTCCCGCTCCAAAACTAAGTGCCGAGCTGGACGCACAGGCCCGGGAGTATATCCATCGCCTCCTGGAGCGTCTGGGCCATGTGGGTGTGCTCACCCTGGAACTGTTTGAAACATCACAGGGACTGCTAGCCAACGAAATGGCTCCCCGCGTCCATAATTCCGGGCACTGGACCCAGAATGGCTGCCGCACCAGCCAGTTCGAGAACCATCTCCGCGCCATCGCCGGCCTACCCCTAGGCGATTGCCGGGCACTGGCGCCCACCTGCATGATTAACCTGATTGGGCGCACTGGCGATCGCAACGCGGTACTCCAGCACGATTTCGCGCATATTCACCTCTATGGCAAATCGGAACGCCCGGGACGCAAGCTTGGCCACATCAACATCCTGGCGGAAAATTACGAAGAACTGGCTCGCCGGGTCCGGTTAGTCGTCGCGGAACTACCGGAAGCAGCGCCATTCACCACCTCCATTGCCGACGGCGTTTCCGTAACAAAAGAATAAGAAGGCCGGTTCACCAGATCGTTTGAGGCCGGAAGCTCCGCTAATTTAGCAAAAAAGTTCTCGGCCACGATTGATAATCGCGATGCCCGCCACAAAAGATAAGGCAGTCGGTGGGGTGTATGATTTTACCCCTTCGCCTGATGCGCCGGTTCGTAATCATCACAACGTGAGAACCGCCGCAACAGAACTGGAACGATCTTGATGCAACGATAATGGAGAGACTCATGGCTTTCGAACTGCCTGCCTTGCCCTACCCCAAGAATGCACTCGCACCTCACATGTCCGAGGAAACCCTGGAATTCCACCACGGCAAGCATCACCAAACCTACGTGGATAAGTTGAACGGTCTCGTTCCCGGCACCGAATTCGAAGGCAAGTCCCTGGAAGACATCATCAAGAGCTCCAGCGGCCCCGTCTTCAACAACGCAGCCCAAGTCTGGAACCATACCTTTTTCTGGAACTGCCTCAGCCCCAACGGTGGCGGTGAACCCACAGGTGCCGTGGCCGAAGCCATCAACAAGGCGTTTGGCTCTTTCGATGCACTCAAAGAAAAGTTCAACGACTCCGCGGCGAACAACTTCGGCTCTGGCTGGACCTGGCTGGTGAAGAACGCCGACGGTTCACTGGAAATCATGAACACCAGCAATGCTAACACGCCGATGACTTCCGGCAAGACTGCCATCCTGACCGTGGATGTGTGGGAGCATGCTTACTACATCGACTACCGCAACTCCCGCCCCAACTTCCTGAAAGGCTTCTGGTCCCTGGTCAACTGGGACTTCGTCAATCAAAAGCTCGCAGCGTAAGTCGTCGAGAGCAAGAACGCCAGGCTAAAGCAGCCTTAGGCAAGAGCGGCGTCAGATTAGCCGCTCCAGGTAGGATGCGCCCGGCATCCTACCTCCCCCTTCATATCCCAACCGCCAGTCATATAGCCCAGAAACTGTGACCCAGTTCAACCTCACGGCGCGACGCCATCCCAAAGCGCGACTACACTTGCTGTACAGCAGCAGAAACAAATAGGTCGAGCAACCGTGCCAGCCGGACAAAGTTCCAGCGGACTTTCCTATCGCGGTCAGCAATACGCCCTCTCACACATTCAGCGAGCCGTCAGAACGCATTCAAATGT
>CAYXVO010000127.1:6797-7837 GCA_964467875.1 uncultured Pseudomonadales bacterium
ACGCCAAGCCAGCCATTCCCAAGCTGAGACTTCATAACCAGCTGTCCTTTAGACTGTTGCGCTGGGTACTCGTTGCCTCTCTGGCGGCAGCCGCATTGTTCAGCCTGGCGCAAATCGCCCTCGATGCCAGCCGCGCAACCCAGGCGATGGATGACCACGCCGCTCAACTGCTTGCCGTCATAAAGGAACCTGCCACCCAGGCCGCCTTTAACCTGGATCTTGAGCTGGCGCGTCAAGTTGTCGACGGCCTGTTTGAACAGCGCGCCGTGCGTCACGCCACCATTCGCCACCCCGATCAGACACCTTTAGCGGAGCGCTCGCGCCCGCTAGCAACGCCGGCCTACCGTCAGCTCACCGATGTCATCTTTGGCAACGAGCGGCAATACCTGGCGCCTCTCGCCCGCGGCAGCCAGGGCGAAGACATCGCAGACATAGGGCACCTGGTTCTCGTATTGGATACCGCAGAGGCAGCAGGAGCATTCCTGGAACGCGCAGCTCTCCTTTTCCTTTCAGACATTCTGAAGGCCTTCGTGCTGGGCCTGATTGTCTATGGGCTATACCACTACTTTCTGACCGCGCCCTTGATGTCCATCATCAGCTCGATCACAGAGATCGACCCCGCCGCGCCGGGACGCAAGAAAATTAATATACCGCTACATCATGGTCGTGATGAACTGGGGCTCTGGGTTCGGTCGGCAAACAACCTACTGCAGTCAATTGACGACAACCAGCAGCAGCGCCAGGCAGCGGAAGCGCAGATTCTGAAAATGTCCCAATACGAACTGCTAACCGGACTGCCCAACCGCGCCATGTTTCGCAACCAACTACAATTGATGCTCAACGATGCACGACGCACCCAACAGAAAGCCGCTCTAATGTGCGTCGGGATTGATGACTTCAAGTCGGTCAATGACCAGTATGGGTACAGCGTCGGCGACCGCCTGCTGCGCGCGTTTGCTGAGCGACTGGTGGGCCACGGCCAATCCGTGCATGCCGTGTCGCGCTTGAGCGGGGACCGCTTTGCACTGATTCAGGATGGC
>CAYXVO010000128.1:0-1163 GCA_964467875.1 uncultured Pseudomonadales bacterium
GAAGACCGCGACCTGCTGGCGTTTGTCGGCAAGCTGGTGCATGTGCGGCTTCAGCACCCGGTGTTTCGCAAACGCACGTTCTTCCAGGGCGACGCGGTGAATGAGGCCGGCCTCAAGGATATTACCTGGCTGACGCCCGAGGGCCAGGAAATGAAGGAGCAGGAATGGCAGCAAGGCGCGGCCCTGAGCCTGGGCATGCTGCTGGCGGGCGACGCCATCGGCGAGCGCGACAAGCGGGGACGCCTGGTGCTGGACGACGATTTTCTGCTGTTGCTCAACCCCAGCGCGGAGGACATTCCCTTTTTGCTGCCGAGCCAGCACTGGAGCGGCCCCTGGACCTTGCTGGTGGACACCAGCCTCAAATCGGAAGCCATGACCGGCCCCTTTGCGCCTGGCAAGCCATACCTCCAGCGCGCCCGGTCGCTGGTGCTGCTGACCCAGCCAGGCCAGACCCGTGACTAAGAAGCTATCTCACAACCGTCACGAACGGGTTCTGGACAAGGCGGACTGAGCACCGAAGCGCCGTGTATATCGCATGCATGAGCATCGGGGCGCAAGTCCAGCACAGTCCAGGAGTCGCGTCGTAGGTTGTGGGATAGCTACTAAGGAGAAATGGACATGCGACGAGCTCACGTAATGCCTTTTGGCGCAGCTGTGCAGGTTGACGGGCGCGTTCGCTTCCGTCTGTGGGCGCCCGCGGCGCAATCGGTGGAGCTGGAGCTGGATGGCAGCGCCAGCCGATTGCCCATGCAACCGCTGGATGACGGCTGGTTTGAGCTGGTGACGGAAGAGGCGACGGCTGGCAGCGGTTATCGCTATCGCATCAATGGCGCAAGCGCCGTGCCGGATCCCGCGTCCCGCTTTCAGCCCGAGGACGTGGCTGGCGCCAGTGAGGTGGTCGATCCCGCCGGGTTCGACTGGCAGGACCCGAACTGGCGGGGCAGACCTTGGGAGGAGGCGGTCATCTACGAGCTGCATGTGGGCACCTTTACCCCGGAAGGGACCTTCCGGGCTCTGGAAGATCGCCTGGACGATCTGGTGGAGCTCGGGGTCACCGCCATTGAGATCATGCCCGTGGCGGATTTCCCAGGGCGCTGGAACTGGGGCTACGACGGCGTGCTGCTGTTCGCACCGGACAGCAGCTACGGTACCCCCGACGATCT
>CAYXVO010000128.1:1173-7790 GCA_964467875.1 uncultured Pseudomonadales bacterium
AGCGGCTCGCGGGGCTGCTGGCCGATCATGGCGTCAAGCGGCTGGTGCAGGCGGCCCATGGCAAGGGACTCATGGTGTTGCTGGATGTGGTCTACAACCACTTCGGCCCGGAGGGCAATTACCTGCACAGCTACGCGCCGCAGTTTTTCACCGAACGCCATCCCACCCCCTGGGGCGCGGGCATCAACTTCGATGGTCCGGACCGTCGGGTCGTGAGGGATTTTTTCATCCACAACGCCCTGTATTGGCTTGAGGAATACCATCTGGATGGTCTGCGCCTGGATGCGGTGCATGCGATCGAGGACGACTCACCCCGGCACGTTCTGCATGAGTTGGCGGAGGCGGTTCACGCCGGTCCCGGACGCGAGCGCCATGTGCATCTGATCCTGGAGAACGACAAGAATGTCGCCCGCCACCTGCAGCGCGGCGAGCATGGCGAGGTCGTCCTGTACAACGCCCAGTGGAACGACGACATCCACCATGCTCTGCATACCCTGTTGACCGGGGAGCGGGATGGCTACTACGGCCAGTACGCGGAACGCCCCGCCTGGCTTTTGGGGCGCTGCCTGACCGAAGGGTTTGGCTACCAGGGTGAGCCTGCGCCCTACCATGACGGCAGGCCGCGCGGTGAAAGCAGTCGCGATCTGCCGCCGGGGGCCTTTATCAACTTTCTCCAGAATCACGACCAGGTGGGCAACCGCGCCTTCGGTGAGCGCTTGTCTGATCTGGCGTCGGCAGACGCTATGCGGGCGGGCATTGCGGTTCTCTTGTTGGCGCCGTCACCGGTGATGCTGTTCATGGGCGAAGAATTCGCCGCTGCCAGTCCGTTCCAGTATTTCTGCGATTTCGATGCAGAGCTGGGGCGGGCAGTGCGCGAGGGGCGTCGGGGTGAGTTTTCCCGTTTCGAGCGCTTCAGTGATCCCCAGGTGCGCGAGACCATACCGGATCCCAATGCCCCCGCCACCCGTGAGCGCAGTGTTCTGGATTGGGCCAGCCGCCGGAGTTCGCCACACCTGGCGTGGTTGAACCTGTACCGCGAGTTGCTGGCGCTGCGCCATCGACATCTCATCCCGCGACTCCGGCCGCTATCAGGTGGAGCCGGTCCTATGGACGGCCGCTTCAACGTATTGGGGGAGCGCGCACTGGAGGTCCATTGGCGCTTGCCGGATCGCAGCAAGCTGGCGCTTTGGGCCAACTTGGGCGAGACGCCAGCGCCGCCCGCCAGTCTGCCGAGCGGTGAACTGCTCTACGCCACCGCACCCGCCGTCGAGGCAACCCTGCGACGCGGCTTGCCGCTGCCGCCCTGGACGGTCATCTGGACCTGGAGTGCCGGGGAACGGATCTGACAGAGGAGAGAGGCATGCCCGAGGCACAGGCGTTGGAACAACTCTGTGGGGCCTATGGTATCGACACCTGGTATCGGGATATCTGGGGGCGTCGCCATGAAGTGCCGCTAGCGGGGCTGCGGGCTTTGCTGGCGGCACTGGGCGTGCCAGCCGAAACCGAGCAGCAGGTGCAGGATGCATTGGCCGAACGCCAGGCCCAGCAGTGGCGCGACCTGCTGGCGCCGGTTCAGGTGTTGCGCGAACGGGAGCTGCCGGTCTGTGTCCTGGTGACGCTGCCGGATTGGGCGCGGCACGAACGCCTGGTCTGGACTCTGTGGGAGGAGCAGGGTGGCGAGCACCGCGCGGAGTTCACGCCTCATGAGCTGACAGTGGTGGCGCACGGTGCCGACGGCGCGCAGAGCAAGACTCGCTTTCAGTTACCGCTGGCGATTCATCCGCCGTTGGGCTATCACCGGCTTCGAGTCGAGCGCGTGCAGGGAGGTGATCAGCCTCTGGCGGCGGACATGAAGCTAGTTGTGGTACCGGAGCGCTGCTTTCAGCCACCGGCGGTTGCTGATGGCCGCCGGATCTGGGGGCCATCATTGCAGCTCTACAGCGTCCGCTCCCAGCGCTACTGGGGGATCGGAGACTTCACGGATCTGCGTGCCGCGCTTGAGTTGAGTGCGGAGCTGGGGGCCGACACCGTCGGCCTCAATCCCCTGCACACGCTGTTTTTGCACAATCCCGCCCATGCCAGTCCCTACAGCCCCTCAAGTCGGCTCTATCTGAACCTGCTGTTTCTCGATGTCGAGGCCATAGCCGAATTTGCCGAATGCGAGCAGGCCCGGGCCCGGGTGGCGGACCCCGAATTCCAGGCAGGACTGCGCGCACTCCGTGCCAGTGAGTTGGTGGACTATGGGTCCGTCGCCGAACGCAAGATACGGCTACTGGATATGCTCTATCGCTACTTTTGCGCGCATCATCTGCGCCCGGGCGACGAGCGGGGCGGGGCGTTTCGCCGCTATCAGGCGGAGCAGGGCAAGACCCTGCGGGATTATGCCCTGTTTGAGGCACTGCAGGCGCACTTTCATGCCCAAGACCCGGCGGTGTGGGGCTGGCCGGCCTGGCCCGAAGACTACCGCAGGCGTGATGCAGAGGTAGTTGCCGCCTTTGCCGAGGCGCGACTGGAACGGGTCGAATTCTACGAGTACCTGCAGTGGCAGGCGGAGGAGCAATTGGCCGCGGCTGGCCGGCGCTCCATGGAGCTGGGATTGGGCGTCGGGCTGTACGCCGATCTGGCGGTGAGCATCGACAGCGGTGGTGCCGAGGCCTGGGCCAACCAGGATCTGTATGCGCTGAATGCACGGGTCGGTGCGCCGCCCGATGAATTCAACATGAAAGGCCAGGATTGGGGTTTGCCGCCGCTGATCCCCGAGCGCCTGCGCCAGGCCGCCTATAACCCCTTTATTGCCACCCTGCGTCGCAACATGCGCCATGCCGGCGCTTTGCGCATCGACCATGTGATGGGATTGATGCGGCTGTACTGGGTGCCGCCGGGGCGTCCGGCTACCGAAGGCGCCTATGTGTCCTATCCGTTGCAGGATCTGTTGGGCATTCTGGCGCTGGAAAGCCAGCGTAATCAGTGTCTGGTGATCGGCGAGGACCTCGGCACCGTGCCCGATGCCCTGCGCGCATCACTGGAGCCGTTGGGTGTGTTGTCCTACCGGCTTTTTTACTTCGAGAAAAACGAACAGGGCGGATTCAAGGCGCCCGACGAGCACCCGCGTCAGGCTCTGGTGGCGGTATCGACCCACGATCTGCCGACGCTGCGCGGTTACTGGGAAGGCGTCGACCTGGAGCGGCGCGCGGCCTTGGATCTGTTTCCCTCGGAAGAGGCTCGTGACGGAGCGATCCTGCAACGCACCGATGACCGTGCGCGCCTGTTGCAGGCACTGTCGCACCAGGGACTGCTGCCGCCCGGCATGAGCATCGATCCACTGGCCACGCCGAAAATGACGGATGCCCTGGCGGTGGCAGTCCATGCCTATCTGGCACGGGCGCCCTCCCAGGTGATGATGGTGCAGCCCGAGGATCTGTTCAACCAGCCGGAACAGGTCAATTTACCAGGCACCACCGATCAGCATCCTAACTGGCGCCGTACGTTGCGCCTGCGCCTGGAGGAGTGGCGTAGCGCCCCCCGGGTGCAGGCCATCGCCCATGTGCTGAGCCTGGGGCGGGGCATTGAGCCACGCCAGGCGCTGCCCCGGCGCCTGGGGCCGCCACCCTGTGCCGGTCAGATCCCGCTTGCGACCTACCGACTGCAGTTCAACCGTGATTTTACGTTTGCCCAGGCGGCCGAGTTGGTGCCTTATCTGAAATCCCTGGGAATCAGTCACTGCTATGCCTCTCCCTATCTCAAGGCGCGCGCCGGTAGCACCCATGGTTATGACATCATCGATCACAACCAGCTGAATCCGGAGATCGGCACGGAGCAGGACTTCGAGCGCTTCGTGGCGGCACTACGCCAGCACGGCATGGGTCAGATCCTGGACATCGTGCCTAACCACATGGGCATCATGGGTTCGGACAATCTCTGGTGGCAGGATGTACTGGAGAATGGTCCTGCCTCCATCTATGCCAATTACTTCGACATCGACTGGAATCCCCTTAAGGAAGAGCTGCGTGGGCGGGTGCTGGTCCCCGTGCTGGGCGACCATTACGGCACTGTGCTGGAGCAGGGCGAGTTGAAGCTCGTGTTTGAGCGCGAAGCCGGTGCCTTCAGCCTCACCTATTACGAGCATCGCTTTCCGCTGGACCCAGCGCAGTATCCGCGCATCCTCGGGCATCAGGCACAACGCCTGCAGGCACGGCTGAGCGGGGACCATCCCGATGTGCTGGAGTACCTGAGCCTGGTGGATGGGTTTCGCCACCTGCCAGCGCGCACCGAGCAGGCCGAGGCTCGCCTGGCGGAGCGCAACCGCAATAAGGAAATCCACAAGGCGCAGCTGGCGCGGTTATGCCAGCGTAGCGCCGATGTTGCCTGGTTCATCGAGGAGAACCTGCGCGAGCTCAACGGCACGCCAGGCAATCCTGCCAGCTTTGGCGAGCTGCACGGCCTGATTGAGGCGCAGGCATATCGTCTGGCTCACTGGCGGGTCGCGTCCGACGAGATCAATTACCGGCGTTTTTTCGAAATTGCCGACCTGGCCGCCCTGCGCATGGAAAATCCGGATGTGTTCCAGGCCACGCATCAGTTGGTGTTCAAGCTGATTGACGAGGGCAAGGTGCATGGCCTGCGCATCGATCACCCCGATGGACTTTACGATCCACAGCAGTACTTCGAACGGCTCCAGGCCCATTTCCAGACACCCATGGCGGGCGAGACTGTGGAGGATGAAGCTGGCTTGCAGGAGCCGTCCAAGCCGGTTTACCTGTTGGCGGAAAAAATTCTCGCCAGCCACGAGCATCTGCCGTCCGCTTGGCCCATTCATGGCACAACGGGATACGAATTCGCCAATCTGGTGAATGGCGTTCTGCTGGATCATGAAGCCGAGGTCCGGCTGGAGCGGGTGTATTACGGCTTCGTGCTGGAGCGGATGGACTACGAGGAGATCGTCTACCGTAGTAAAAAACTCATCATGAAGGTGTCCTTGACCAGTGAGCTGTCGGTACTGGCCGAGCAGATGAGTCGTATTGCCCAGGTCGACCTGAGGACCCGCGATTTTACCCTTAATGGCTTGCGTGGTGCCTTGAGCGAAGTGGTGGCCTGCCTGCCGGTGTATCGCACCTATATCAGTGAACGGGGCTGCTCCAGCGATGACCGCCGCCATCTGGACTGGGCCATCGCGGTGGCCAAACGTCGTAGCCGGGCGGCTGATATCAGCATTTTCGATTTCCTCCGCGAGGTCTTGCTGACCGATATTGGAGAAGGGAAGGGCGAAACCTACCGCCAGGCAGTATTGGCCTGCGCCATGAAGTTTCAGCAGTATTCCGGTCCCGTGATGGCAAAGGGGCTGGAGGACACCACTTTTTATATCTATAACCGCCTGGCGTCACTGAATGAGGTAGGCAATGAGCCCCGCCGCTTCGGGATATCTGTTGCCGGCTTTCACCGGGCTAACCAGGAGCGCCTGCAACACTGGCCACACAGCATGCTCGCAACCTCCACCCATGACAGCAAACGCAGCGAGGACGTGCGTGCCCGAATCACGGTGCTGTCGGAGTCGGTGGAGGAGTGGCGCCGCCATTTGCAGCGCTGGGGGCGCTTGAACCGCCACCGGAAACATGAGGTCGAGGGGCAGTCCGCGCCGTCGCGCAATGACGAATACCTGCTGTACCAGACCATGCTTGGAATCTGGCCCTTGGAGGCGTTGGATGATCCGGGCCTAGAGGTCCTGCGTGATCGTATTGATGTCTACATGCTCAAGGCGATCCGGGAGGCCAAGGTTCACACGTCCTGGATCAACCAGAACAGTGCCTATGAAGAAGCCATGAGCAAGTTTGTGGCGGCTCTGTTCGAGCGTGGGTTGGACAATCCGTTCCTGGCGGAGCTGGATGGCTTTGCCCGCCGCCTGGCCTGGTTCGGACGGTTCAACAGTCTCTCCCAGACCTTACTGAAACTGACCGTGCCAGGCGTGCCAGATTGCTACCAGGGCAACGAGATCTGGGACTTCAGCCTGGTGGATCCTGACAATCGCCGTCCGGTGGATTACCAACGGCGGGCCCGGCTACTGGCCGAGATCCAGGCCATGGCTCCCATGGATGCCGGCTTAGGGGGCCGGGTGCGGGGCCTGCTGGACAGTCTGGACGATGGGCGCGCCAAGCTATACCTGACCTGGCGTCTCCTGCAGTTGCGCCAGACCCGGTCGGCGCTGTTCCTGCAAGGCGAGTACGTGCCATTGGCAACGGTGGGCATGCGGGCGGATCATCTGTGTGCCTTCCTGCGGGGGAAACCGGACGATGGTGTGATTGTGGTGGCGCCACGCCTGTTGGTGGGGCTGGTCGCGCAATCGGGCGGTTTGCCTCTGGGTGAAGAGATCTGGGCTGATACCTGGATTCAGCTTCCGGGGTTTGATCTGGGCTGGGTGTTGCGGGATGAACTGACGGGTGCGCGACTGAAGGTTCGCGAGCGGAATGGCGTAGGCTGTCTGGCGGTGGGTGAAGTTCTGAGGAACTTCAGCACGGCCGTGTTGACGGTTCTGACCTGAACGCTGGCCAAAAAAAGCCCCGGCCGAGGCCGGGGCTTTTCATCTTGCTAAGATCGCTTACTTGTCTTCGTGACGCTGGTGTTTG
>CAYXVO010000129.1:0-7783 GCA_964467875.1 uncultured Pseudomonadales bacterium
ATGGGAAACGGTGCGGTCGAACTTCCGGCATAGTGGCTGGTTTGGGTAAAGGGAATTTCGATTTTCTCCTCGTCCAGGCGCTGTTTGACCTTCTCCAGAATCTCGCTGCGGGTCAGCAGAATCATCTCCTTGCGTACGAAAAACGACAGCTGCAAATCCATGGAGGAAGCGCCAAAACCAGTCATGATCACAAAAGGCTTGGGCTCCTCCAGACAGAGAGGATGCTGGGCCACAACATCCAGCAGCAGGTCCTTCACCTTGCTCACATCCTCCTTGCGGGCGACGCTCAAGACCTGGTCGATACGCCGCAGGGGAAACCGGGTGTAGTTGGTGACGTTGCTCTTGATCAGGGTCTCATTGGGAATCCGCACAAACAGGTTGTCGACCGTGCGCAATTTGAGCGAGAGCAGATCGATGGACAGAATTTCACCGCGGATACCCTCCACCTCGATGATATCCCCCATCTGAAACGGGCGCTCGCCGAGCAAAAACAGGCCACTGATCAGATTTGACGCCGACGTCTGCGAGGCAAAGCCCACCGCCACCGACAGCACGCCGGCCGCTCCCAGCAGCACACCAATTTCAAATCCCAGCTCGCTCAGAGCCGACATGAAAAACAGGGTGAACAGGCCGTAGAACACGAAGCGGCGCAGGATTGCCACATGATGGGGCCCCAACCGCTTCAGCGCAATGTAGCTCACAAAGCGGGCCGCAAGCCGGGCAATAAACAGCCCCGCCACGAACAAACTCAAGGCGCGCAGCCAGGCGCCCCACTGGCCCCATGATAGGACCGCTTCAACGTCGGTCATGTTTGTTCCCGTTCATCAAGGAGATCCCCGTCAGCCAAACAGACGATCAATTGCCTTTACCAGCACACCCTTATCCGGCTTATGCCGGGCGGGCGTCAGCTTCAAGGCCCCAGGTGCCTGGCTTGGCGCGGTTGCACCGATCTCGATTCTGGCACTGGCAGCGTCATCGGCGCGGGTGTAGGTCACCGCCGACGTCCAGAGCGTGCCGTTGTCACTGGCATAGAGATCCAGCATCGGAATCGGCAGGCTGACCCGTTCCAGGTTGAGAGCTTCCCGCCCCCGATTCAGGATGAGCAACGGCGTGATGGCACGAAAGGCTCGCTTGGGCAGAGATTCCACCGTCATCCGGGCCGAGGTCATCTCCGCGTAACAGAGTTCGCCGTCCATGGTGTTCGGTCCCATCCAGGTTTCCGATGCCAGCTGCACCGGAATATCCTGGGTAAAGGGCGCGCGTGGGCTGTCGATCTGCACCTGAACACTGAGAATACTGCTCACGAAAATTGTGGCGCTCTCACCCGCAGGCAACCACAAGGGATGATAGGGGCGGATCACCACCGGCTTGTCTGCCAGGACCGGCCACAGCCGCAGCCCACCACCACTCTTGTTGAGCGAAACCCGTTCCAGGGCCCAGTCGCGTCCGGGCAGGCTGAAGTTGATTTCACGCTGCCATTGCCCCTGATCGCCCTGTTCCGCCTGCCGTAAGTGGCGTATTTGCCACTCATGCAAAAGCCGGGTCACAGCCAGTTGAAAACTGCCCATGGAGAGATGAAAGGTCTGGCCCATGTCCAACTGAAATTCGCCCCACCAACCGGAGTCGGCATGACTGAGGGCTGTGCCGCTGGTCTCATTGCGCATAACAGAGATTCATCCTGTACGGGTTTAAAGCCGGGCCTCACGCCACCGGACCGGAGGCCTGTGGCAAGCTCTCAACCAGCAACTGTACCACCTGGCGAATGGAATCAACCCGCGACGAGCCGGCATTGTAGGCGGCATGAACATCCCGGGTAAAGCGAGGCGCGCCCTCCACTTCATACAGCTGGTCCTGATCCAGAAACTGCTGGCACAGCGGTGCTGGCAGATAGGCCGAGCCGCCCTCCGCCAGCAAGAACTCTAACGCCACGCGGCCGTGGCTGGTGTGCAACCGGGGTGGCGGCAGATCTGGAAGAGCCCGGTAATGGAGCGTGCCAAAGGAGGTTCCCCAGTCCACCGAGACATATGACAGGTGCGGAATATCCGTCAGCTGGGCGCCGGCGGTGGTGCTCACCAGCACCAAGGTCATCTCCGTCAGCTTGTGCAGCTCCATGCCGCCGGTTTTGGGGAGATCATACAGCAGCACCAGATCCAGACTGTTCTCCAGCAGACGTCGCAGCATCAGATCCTGGGTCGATACGTCAGCCCGCAACACCAGTTCCGGCATGCCGCGATAGAGCAGCGGCAAGCGCTCCTGCAACAGGCTGTCCCACAGCGAGGGTGGCGCCGCAATGGAGAGCCGGGTACCGGCGTGGCGAGTCAGCGCCAGTTCCTGGCGCGCCTGCTCCCAGGCGTTGAGCATGGCTTCCGCGTGCGGCACCAGGCGCTCGCCGGTCTCCGTGAGGCGGATATTGTTACGCTGACGGGAAAACAGAGGTGCGCCCACCACACTTTCCAGTTGCCGGATGCGAACGCTGACCGCCGACTGGGTGATGAACAAATTGGTTGCCGCGCGCCCAAAATGCCGGGTGCGTCGGACCTCAAGAAAGGTTTTTAGTAGTTCGATATCCATGACGGCTGACTGCACTTGCCTTGACTGCGATAACTCCATAGCTTTATGACAGTCAGACGCCACCGCCGTCAACTGCTGTCGCATATTCCGCTCTCGCACTGGATGCCAGCCCATGCCCCAGAACCGACACCTGCACTGGTTTCGCAGTGACCTCCGCCTCAGCGATAACCCCGCCATGAGCGCCGCCGCCCGGGAACAGACAGATGGCTTGCTCACCTGCTTTTTCATCTGCCCCCGGCAATGGCGTGCGCAGCATATGGCTCCCGTGCAGGTGGAGTTCCTACGCCAGAACCTGGTGCCCCTGCAACAAGAGCTGAGCCGGCGGCGGATCCCACTGCTGATCGAACTCTGTGATGACTTTCAGGACATTCCCGGGCGCCTGCATGCGCTCATGAGCCAACACCAGTGCCAGACGGTGCACTTCAACCAGGAATACGGCATCGACGAACGCAGGCGCGATGAAGCGGCGGTGCGATCTCTCACCGAGGCGGGCTGGTGCGTTCGCCAACACCAGCAGCAGGCGGTGATTACGCCTGGGCGCCTTCTCACCAAGGCGGGTACGGCCTATACGGTGTTCACTCCATTCCGCCGCGCCTGGCTGCAGGAGCTGGCACAGTTCTGGCCAACCCTGGAGGTTGCACCCGCACCTCAACCTGCCCCGCGTTGTGAGGCCTCGCCAATTCCGGAGCAGATACCGGGCTTCTCCTGGCCCCACCCCATTGCCTGGGCGCCCGGAGAAGCGGCGGCCCATGAGCGGCTGGAGCATTTTCTGCACCAGGGCCTGCTCGATTATGCCCAGCGTCGGGACTTCCCGGCCGAGGATGGAACCAGTCGTCTCTCGCCCTATCTGGCGTTAGGGGTGCTTTCCGCCCGCCAGGCCCTGATGGCGGCCAATCAGGTGCGCGATCAATACCCTGGTAACGGAACGGATATCGACAGCTGGATCAACGAACTGATTTGGCGCGACTTCTATATCCATATTTTCCACGCCTTTCCCCAGGTTGCACGAGGCCAACCGTTCCGACAAGCAACCACGGCCCTGGCCTGGCGGGATGATCAGGCAGGTTTTCAGGCCTGGTGCGCGGGACAGACCGGCATTCCCATTGTTGACGCCGCGATGCGCCAGCTTAGCCAAACCGGCTGGATGCACAACCGGCTGCGCATGATCACCGCCATGTTCCTGAGCAAGAATCTGCTGATCGATTGGCGCTGGGGCGAGCGCTATTTCCGCGAGCAACTGATTGATGGCGAGCTTGCGCTCAACAATGGCGGCTGGCAATGGTGCGCATCCACCGGCACCGATGCAGCGCCCTATTTCCGCCTGTTCAATCCCATTACCCAGGGCCGCAAATTCGACCCTGATGGCCGCTTCGTACACCAGTATCTACCGGAACTGCGCGAACGCCCGCTCAAACGGTTGCATCAGCCGTTGAGCGATGAAGAGCGAGGGTATTATTTGTATCCACCGCCGATCGTGGACCTCAAGAGCAGCCGCGAACGGGTTCTGGCGGCTTTCAGAGCGCTGAAAGACCAGCCGTCGCCCGAGGAGCTGGAAACACACGAGGCGCGGCAAACATACGAGAAGTTGGAAACAGAGGATTAAACACGCACCGTGCTAACGCTGCGCACAGACCTTGCAGTGGGGATCCCGTTTGATGCGGAATTCACGCCAGCTCATGGTCAAGGCATCCAGCATCAGGAGTCGCCCCACCAAAGCCTGGCCCAGCCCAGTCAGGACCTTGATCGTCTCCATTGCCTGCACAGAGCCCACGATCCCCACCAGCGGCGCCATCACCCCAGCCTCGGAACAGGTTAGCTGGGCTTCGTCCACATCGGCATAGAGACAGTGATAACAGGGGCTGTCATCCCGGCGCAGATCATACAGGCTGACCTGCCCCTCCAGGCGAATGGCGGCACCTGAGACCATGATTTTACGATGGCGCACACAAGCGGCATTCAGGGCGAAACGGATCGCGAAGTTATCGGTGCAATCCACCACCGCGTCCGCTTGGGCCACCAGGGCATCCAGCTCCTCGCCCTGCAGCTCGACCCGTAGCGCCTGCACCTGAACCTCGGGATTCAGGGCCGCCACGCGATCGGCGGCGGAGTCTACCTTGAAGCGTCCAATGTCTTGGGTACCGTGGGCGATCTGGCGCTGCAGGTTGCTGAGCTCCACCCTGTCATGGTCCGCCAGCACCAGGTGACCAACCCCGGCGGCGGCCAGATACAGAGCCACTGGACTCCCCAGCCCGCCAAGCCCGACGATCAGAACACGGGACGCCAACAGGCGTTGCTGGCCGGCAATGTCGAACTGGGGCAACATGATTTGCCGGTTGTAGCGCAGCAATTGCTCGTCGGACAGCTCCCGCTCGCTCATGTTCTCTCCCAGCGCCCCAGTGTCACCCGGTCCAGGCCGGCGTAATCCGCCTGGGTCTCCACGGCGACAAATCCCCCTGCCTTGAACAACGCGCGCACCGCCTCACCCTGATCGTAACCGTGTTCCAGCAATAACCAGCCCTGCGCCCGTAGGTGGGCCGGTGCGTCTTGCAGGATCCGGCGAATATCATCCAGTCCATCCTCGCCACTGACCAGCGCGGAGCGCGGCTCAAAACGCAGGTCGCCCTGCTCGAGATGCTGATCGCGGGCGGCAATGT
This sequence comes from uncultured Pseudomonadales bacterium, assembly GCA_964467875.1. GTDB lineage: Bacteria > Pseudomonadota > Gammaproteobacteria > Pseudomonadales > Oleiphilaceae > JAEZAA01. Next base: position 5,226 of record CAYXVO010000129.1, read on the forward strand.
AGGGGGGATTGGACACAATCAGATCAAAGCGTTGAGCGTCCAGTGCGGAGAACCAGTCACTGTGCAGCAACTGCACGGACAACCCCAGGCATTCGGCGTTCTGCCGGGCGATGGCCAGCGCATCAGGGGATGCATCAACCGCCCAGACCTCAGCACAGGTCTGCTCCGATGCCAACGCCAGGGCAATGGCGCCGGTGCCCGTGCCCAGGTCAAGCACGCGGGCCGACGGCGAGATCCGTGCCAGCGCCAACTCCACCAGGCACTCGGTGTCCGCGCGAGGAATGAGCGTCGCCGGAGAGACCTTGAGAGGCAGCGACCAGAATTCCCGTTCGCCGGTGAGATAGGCCACCGGAACCCCCTGCGCCCTTTGCTCGACCAGCCCCTCGAACAGCGCCTGCTGCTCGGGGGTTAACGGACGATCCGGCCAGGTAAAGAGATACGTCCGGGATTGCCCCAGCACAAAACAGAGTAATACCTCCGCTTCACGACGTACTTCGTTCACGGGCCACTCTGGACTGACCTCCACGGCTGAAACGATCGCCTGCGCCACCTGCTCTAATCGGATCTGAGCCTGCCGCAGGGCCTGCTGCAAGTTCATCACAGAGGCCCTAGGCTTCCGTCAGGGTAGCGAGCTGCTCGGCCTGATATTCGTGAATCAGCGGCTGCACTACGGGATTGAGATCGCCCTGCATCACTTCGTCGAGCTTATACAGTGTCAGGTTGATGCGGTGATCGGTCACCCGACCCTGAGGATAGTTGTAGGTGCGGATCCGCTCAGAGCGGTCACCACTGCCCACCAGGCTCTTGCGGGCACTGGCCTGCTCTCGATGCTGACTTTCCTGGGCCGAGGACAGCAAGCGGGAGGCCAGCAGCGACATGGCTTTCGCCCGATTCTTGTGCTGGGAGCGCTCATCCTGACACTCCACCACCACGCCAGACGGCAAATGGGTAATGCGGATGGCCGATTCGGTCTTGTTCACATGCTGACCACCGGCGCCGGAGGCCCGGTAGGTGTCGATCCGCAGGTCCGCCGGATTGATATCGATCGCCTCGACCTCATCAACTTCCGGCAGGATCGCCACGGTACAGGCGGAGGTATGGATCCGCCCCTGGGATTCGGTTTCAGGCACCCGCTGCACCCGGTGCGCACCGGATTCAAACTTCAGGTTGGCGTAAACGTCCTTGCCCGCAATCCGGGCAATAACCTCTTTATAACCACCGTGCTCGCCCAGACTCTCGCTGATAATTTCCATTTTCCAGCCCAGGGTTTCGGCATAGCGCGAATACATGCGAAACAGATCCCCGGCGAAAATGGCCGCTTCGTCGCCACCGGTTCCGGCGCGGACTTCGAGAAAGATATTGCGGGTGTCGTTGGGATCCTTGGGCAGCAACAAGCGCTGCAACTCCAGCTCCTGCTCGGCGAGCTGATCGCGCAGGCTGTCCGCTTCTTCCTGGGCCATTTCGCGCATTTCCGCGTCGCCGTCCTTCAGCATGGCCTCGGTGGACGCCAGATCCGCCTGGGCTTTCTGGAAGCGGGAAAATGCCTCAGCCACGGGCTCCAGTTCCGAGTATTCGCGAGACAGGGCTCGAAACTTGTCCTGATTGGCAATGGTGCCGGCGTCGCTCAGCAGCGCCCGCACTTCCTCAAAACGCTCATTGAGGTGTTCCAGTTTAAGATAGATTGACTCTTTCATCGGGCTCGCCGGTGTCGTCCGCGGGTAAGGATGGTTCGCCGGGGATTTCCGGCGGAATATGATACAACTCCCGGAGCCAGTCGCCGACCTCGATCCGGCCTTCGGCCGTCGCCTTGCGAACCTGCACACTGGGATGATGGAGAAGCTTGTTGGTCAAAGCCCGTGCTATCTGAGCCAGCACCTGCTCGGGTGACGCCCCCCGCTCCAGGGCCTTGAGGCCGCGTGCCACTTCCTGATCACGCACGGATTCCGCTTGGGAACGAAACTGGCGCAGGACCGTGACCGCCTCCAGCGATCGCACATGATACATGAAATCCGCAGCGCCAGCCTCGATCAGATGTTCAGCCTCAATCGCCGCGCCTTGCCGCGATTTCAGGTTATCGGCGATCACCTGATACAGATCGTCCACGCTGTAGAGGAACACATCGGCAAGATCGCCGACCTCTTCCTCGATATCTCTCGGCACGGCCAGATCCACCATGAAGATCGGCCGGTGCTTGCGGACTTTCAAGGCTCGCTCCACCGCGCCCTTACCAAGAATCGGCAACTGACTAGCCGTGGACGCGATCACGATATCCGCGTCTTCCAGAGCACTGGGAATATCCGACAAGGCAATGGCAGTACCACCAAAAAGGCTGGCGACCTCCTGCGCTCTGGGCACGGTTCGATTGGCCACGGTCATGCGCCGCACTCCGGCCTCCCGCAAATGGCGCGCCACCAGTTCGATGGTTTCGCCGGCGCCGATCAATAGCGCCCGGGTATCCTGCAGATCGGAGAAAAGCCGCTGTGCCAGATGGACCGCGGCAAAGGCGACCGACACCGGGTTTTCTCCAATCCGCGTGCTGGTCCGCACGCGCTTGGCCA
>CAYXVO010000130.1:0-7779 GCA_964467875.1 uncultured Pseudomonadales bacterium
CAAGAACTATCAATTGGGGGATGAGGTGTTTCTTCTGCTGAACCTGATGGAGGAGCCGGAGAAAATTCCCGTTGCGGGCAAAGTCGTGTGGGTTACGCCCCGTGGCGCCCAGGGCAACCGGGCGGCCGGCATCGGCGTGCAGTTCAATGCCGACGACGAAACGGCCAAGAACAAAATCGAAACCTACCTGGCTGGCGCCTTAAGCTCGGATCGCCCAACCCACACCATGTAATACGCCTGGATTGAGCCGAAACGCTTGGACGCGTTAGAGGCTCAATCCGAACGGTGTCGGCCCCGCCCAACCCGCGAACACTCAAACTCCCGCCATTTTTCCTGTAGACTTCGGCTTTATTCCGTCGGCACAGCAGCCTGCTGCCGTGGTTCATTCAGCAGAAGGGTTACTTGCATGGTCATCGATTCCCATTGTCATCTCGATCGCCTGAATCTTGCACGCCATGAGGGTAGTCTGGCGGCTGCTCTGCAGGCGGCACGAGATGTGGGGGTGGGGCGTTTCCTCAATGTGTCCATTGATCTGGAGAACTTTCCGGCAGTACGCGAGATTGCGCACCAGTATGACGACGTCTGGTGTTCCGTGGGGGTTCATCCCGGCAGCCATGAGGGTGAAGAACCTACCCTCGAACGTCTGGTGAGTCTTGCTGCGGACCCTAAGGTGATCGCTCTGGGCGAGACCGGTCTCGATTATTACTACGGGACCGATACCAAGGATGTGCAGCAGGAACGGTTTCGTGTGCATCTGCGCGCCGCGCGGCAGACCCGTAAGCCGGTTATCGTCCACACCCGGGACGCCCGCGAGGACACGCTACAGATTATTCGCGAGGAATCAGATCCTGAGATCGGCGGCATTCTGCATTGCTTCACCGAGAGCTGGGAAATGGCCAAGGCGGCGATCGACCAGAACTTCATGATCTCGTTCTCCGGCATTGTGACGTTCAAGAACGCGCTAGAGCTTAAAGAGGTGGCCCGTAAGGTGCCCCTGGAGCACCTTCTGGTGGAAACCGACTCGCCTTATCTGGCGCCGATTCCCCATCGCGGCAAACCCAATGAACCGCAGTGGGTGACCCAGGTTGCAGCCTATGTGGCGGAACTGCGCGGCATGACCACGGAAGAGCTGGTAAATGCCACCACGAGCAACTTTGAGCGCCTCTTTCCGACCACTGCCCGCGCATGACATCCAGTGAGCCGCGCCTGCCAGTAACGACTTTTCCTGCTGACGAATCCCGTGCCGGCGAATCTGCTCGGCGGATCAGCAAACCCGCTCCGCGGGAAATCCGTCTCGATGCCGGGCGCTTGCGACTGGCTGCCCGCGACTGGGGAAATCCCCAGGGGATACCGATTCTGGCGCTGCATGGCTGGCTGGATAATGCGGCAAGCTTCGACCGCCTGTTGCCTCAGATCGATCTGCAGCGCTTTCGCGTGGTGGCCTTGGATCTTCCGGGGCATGGCCGCTCCCAACATCGGGGGCAAGGCGAAAACTATCACCTGCTGGACAATCTGGTGGATATTCTGGGTGCGACCCAGGCCCTTGGCTGGCAGCAGTTCATCCTGCTTGGCCACTCCCTCGGTGGCGTGTTGGCCATGTTGCTGGCGTCAGCCTATCCGGAACGGGTGCAACAATTGCTGGTGATCGATGCCGTGGGGCCTTTGGTCAACAGTGATGAGGAAACACCCGGACAGCTGCGTAAAGCAATTGATCGGCATTTACGCGGCAGATCGGCCATGCCGGTCTACCGGGAAATGGCGGCGGCGGTGGCGGCGCGTCAGCAGGGTATCGGTGATCTCTCCACAGGCGCGGCCGCGACCATTGCCCGGCGCAATCTCAAGAAGGTGGCCGGCGGTTATGGCTGGCGGACCGATCCTCGTTTGCGCTGGCCCTCGCTGGCACGCATGTCGGAAGCACAGGTGCAGGCGTGTTTGGGTTCCATTGCCTGTCCGACACTGTTGATTGCCGGCACCGAAGGCTTTTTGAAACCGGATAACCCAGTTGTCAGGAGCCGGCTGGCGCGGATACCAAATCTGACCATGCAATGGGCCCAGGGAGGTCATCATCTGCATTTGGAACCGAATCCTGCCGGGGTTGCAGACCTGGTCATGGAATTCCTTTCTGATAGTCGTGGAGTAGATTGATGAATTTTGTTCAACGAGTTGGGATCTTCGCTTTCTCTGCCTTGCTATGGGGCGGGATGGTTCAGGCCCAGGACGGCCAGGGCATTAGTTTTTTGCCTAAATATGCGTTTTCCACCCTGGAGCAGGTATCGACCCAGGAGATACCGGACTATCGCCTGATTCTTGGGCAGTTGCGGGTCATTGGCAATGAGATTCGCACCGAGCAGCGCCAGCTGAGTGGTGAAGTGACGCGCATGACCTATCAGCTCACCAGTGGCCACAACAGCCAGGCTGCATTCTCCCATTATCACGAACAACTGAAGGCCCTGGGGGCGGACATTCTGTTCAGCTGCAGTTCCAGGGATTGCGGACGTAGTAGTGAGTGGGCAACCGAAGTATTCAGGATTTCCAACCTGTATGGTGTCGATCGCGAGCAGAATTACCTGGCTGCGCGGCTGGAGCGGGAAGGGCAGCTGTACTATGTGGCGCTCTATACAATCATGCGGGGAAATCAGCGGGTTTATGCGCATCTTGAAGTGCTGGCGCCAGATGCCAGCCCCGATGGGGGCGCCGATGCTTCAATGCTGCGTCCAGTGATCCCGCTGCGGGGCGATGATTTTGGCGTACCGCTGCCACAGGCACTGGCGGACTTCCTGCCGCAGGCACAAGCACAGGCGGAAAAGCTGGTGTGGGTGGTGGTGCATACCTCCGGCACAAGTGTTCGCGAAGCCCAGGCTCGGGGCGATCGGATTGCTCGTCGGGTCGAACTTTGGCTGGTGTCCCGTGGCCTGGAGAACGCTCGCATTCAGACATTGGCGGTTGGGCCGCTGGCGCCGCCCCATGACCCCGCGGTGGCACTTGAGCGCATTGAATTTTTATTGCTGAACCGCTAAAACCGTTGAATTGATCTGTGTGAAAGGCAAGCAAGCATATGCCAGGCTCCGAGAACCGTCTGACCAAGGATAAACGACCGACAATTGCGCTGGTGCTGGGCAGTGGTGGCGCCCGTGGCTACGCCCATGTGGGGGTGCTGGAGGTGTTGCAGGAGCGCGGCTACAACATCGTGGCAATTGCGGGCTGCTCCATGGGCGCGTTGGTGGGCGGCATTTATGCGGCTGGCAAACTGAAGCAATTCAAGGACTGGACCACCGGGTTGGGGCAGTTCGATATCCTGCGCTTGCTGGATATTTCACTGTCCTCGCCAGGTGCGATCCGTGGCGAAAAGGTCTTTTCGGTGGTGCGCGAGTTGATCGGTGATGTTCGCATCGAGGATCTCCCCTTGAGCTATACCGCGGTGGCGGCGGATCTTCTGCATCACAAGGAGATCTGGTTTCAGGAAGGGCCGCTGCACAAGGCAATCCGCGCGTCCGTCGCCATTCCGAGTCTCATTACGCCCGTGGTTTATGGCGACCGGGTGCTGGTGGATGGTGGTTTGCTCAATCCCTTGCCCATTATTCCAACCATTGCAGCCCATGCGGACTACATCGTCGCGGTGAACCTGAGCTTTTATGACGAGCATTCGGAAAACCTGTGGTTCAAGGAAACCCGAAATAAGCCTGGTCTCGATGACTGGATGAGCGGATTAAAGCAAAAGGCGGCGCAATTATTCGAGTGGGATGCCAAGGCAGTGATGACGGCTGCCCAGTCTGATGAAGTGACCGAGACTTTAGCTCATGGCGCGGCGGCACAAACCAGTACCGCCGACGAAGTACCCCCTGACGCGGTGTTGGAGCCGGCGTCTTTGGCCGATGAAGAAATGCGCCAGCTGACCATCGGCAAGTTCGATATCATGAACCTCGCCTTTGAAACCATGCAGAGTTCGCTGACCCAGTATAAATTGGCTGGTTATCCACCGGACATTCTGATTAACGTACCCAAGGGCGTGTGTCGCACCTTTGATTATCACAAGGCGCCGGAATTGATTCAGTTGGGACGCCATCTGGCGACGGAAGTGCTGGATAAGGCGGAAGCAGAAGGGCGGCTCAAACTAAAAACTTGAGCCGCTTTTCCCGATCAGCGGCCCGCGAGGGCAAGAAATTCGGCGCGGGTCGTGGGGTTTTCGCGAAACGAGCCCAGCATCATCGAAGTCTTCATGACCGAATTCTGCTTTTCAACGCCGCGCATCATCATGCACATGTGTTGCGCTTCGATGATGACACCAACGCCTTCGGCCTCGGTAATCTCCTGCAAGCATTCAGCGATCTGCTTGGTCAGGTTCTCCTGGATCTGCAGGCGACGGGCGAACATATCCACAATCCGGGCAATTTTGGACAGGCCAATAACCTTGCCGGTGGGGATGTAGGCGACGTGGCACTTGCCGATAAAGGGCAACAAATGATGTTCGCAGAGCGAGTAGAGTTCGATGTCCTTGACCAGGACCATCTCGTTGTTGTCGGAAGGGAACAAGGCCCCGTTGACGACCTCGTCGAGGCTCTGTCGGTAACCTTTGGTGAGAAATTCAAAGGCCTTGGCGGCACGCTCGGGCGTATCCCGCAATCCTTCGCGATCGAGGTTTTCACCGATATTGGTGATGATGCGGGAAAATTCCTCTTTCATGCGGTTCCGGATCTCTAGCTTGTAATGAGTAACCTGTAATAAGGGCGGGTCAAAACAGGGTAACGGTACCGAAAAAGCATGAGGGGGTAAAGCAGACTTTGAGTGTGGTCGGTACTTGCCCGTATAATAGTGCCCTTTGTTCGGGATAGGGCCGCACCGTGTTCTCCAAAGATATACTTGCCCAGTTGCATACGATTCGAGATTTTATCCGCTACGCCTTGTCCCGCTTCAACGAAGCGCAGCTGTTTTATGGCCATGGGACGGACAATGCCTGGGATGAAGCTGTGCATCTGGTGCTTCACACCCTCTATCTGCCCTGGGACACCGATCCCGCCATGCTTGACGCCCATCTGACGGAGGCCGAGAAGCATGAGGTATTGGAGAAGATTCGTCTGCGGGCCGAGAAGCGCATTCCTGCTCCCTATCTGATGGGCGAGGCCTGGTTCATGGGCCTGCCTTTCTATGTAGATGAACGGGTCTTGATTCCCCGCTCGCCGATTAGTGAACTGTTGTTGAATGAGTGTCAGCCCTGGCTACAGGCTGAGCAGGTCAACCGCGTACTGGATCTGTGCTGTGGCAGTGGCTGCATTGGAATCGGCGCGGCACTGGTGTTTCCGGATGCCAAGGTTGATGTGGTGGATATTTCCGAGGATGCCCTGCGTGTGGCCCGTAAGAACATCGGGCGGCATCAGGTGGAGGACCGGGTGCAGGCCCTGCAGTCCGATCTGTTCGAGAACCTCACCGAGCGCTACGACCTGATTCTCTGCAATCCGCCCTATGTCGATGCTGCAGACATGAACGGTCTGCCCATGGAGTTTCGCCATGAGCCCAGGCTTGGTCTCGCGGCCGGTGATGATGGCCTGGATCTGGTGCGGGTGATCCTGCGTGATGCGGCGGATTACCTGACGGAAGATGGCTGCCTGGTGGTGGAAGTGGGTAACAGTGCGGCCGCCCTGGAAGATGCTTATCCCGACGTTGCCTTTACCTGGCTGGAGTTCGAGCGCGGCGGCGAGGGCGTGTTCTTGATGACGGCGGAAGAATTGAATCGCCACGGCGCGCTATTTCGGAAACGGGCGTCGCTGGTACAGGAATAAACTGGAGTCGAGCGTACAAGATGTCAGGCAATAGCTTCGGAAAACTCTTTACCGTTACAACCTTTGGCGAGAGCCACGGGCCTGCCTTGGGATGTATTGTGGATGGCTGCCCGCCGGGGCTGGCACTGACCGAGGCTGACCTGCAACTTGACCTGGATCGTCGCAAGCCGGGTACGTCTCAGTTCACGACCCAGCGCCGTGAAGCCGATGAGGTGCGGATTTTGTCCGGTGTATTTGAGGGCAAGACCACCGGAACGCCGATCGGGCTGATCATCGAGAACACGGACCAGCGCTCCAAGGATTACGGCGACATCAAGGACAGTTTTCGCCCGGCCCATGCCGATTACACCTATACCCATAAATACGGGGTGCGGGACTATCGGGGTGGTGGACGTTCGTCGGCGCGGGAAACCGCCATGCGAGTTGCCGCCGGCGCGATTGCCAAGAAATACCTGCGCGAGCGTCTCGGAATCGAGGTGCGGGGCTACCTGTCCCAGTTAGGACCGATCAAGGTGGAGCAGGTCGACTGGTCCATCGTAAACAGCAATCCATTCTTCTGCCCGGACGCGGACAAGATTCCGCAGATGGAGGAGTATATGGAAAAGCTGCGCAAGGAAGGCGAGTCCATTGGTGCCAAGATTACCGTGATTGCCAGTTCGGTGCCGCCAGGGCTCGGTGAACCGATTTTTGATCGGCTGGATGCCGAGCTGGCGCATGCGCTTATGAGCATCAACGCCGTCAAGGGTGTGGAGATCGGCGCTGGCTTCGCGGCAGTTGAACAAAAAGGCACCCAGCATCGGGATGAGATGACGCCCGAAGGGTTTCTCTCCAATGAGGCCGGCGGCATCCTCGGCGGGATTTCCACGGGGCAGGATATCATTGCCCACATCGCGCTCAAGCCGACTTCCAGCCTGCGCCTGCCTGGGCGCAGCATCAATCTGCAGGGCGAGCCAATCGACGTGATCACCAAGGGACGCCATGATCCCTGTGTTGGCATTCGCGCCACGCCAATCGCGGAAGCCATGATGGCCCTGACCCTGATGGACCACTACCTGCGTCACCGCGCTCAGAATATGGATGTGGTGTCACCCACACCGGACATCTGCCGCCCCCGCTCGTAAAGACTATGAGCGCCAACTCCGCCGGCATTCCCTATTGGCGATTGTCGGCGTTCTATTTTTTCTACTATGCCCTGTTGGGCGGTCTCGCGCCGTATTGGAGTGTCTACCTGCAAGAGCAGGGCTTTGGTGCGACCGAGATCGGCCAGATCATGGCGATCCTGATGCTCACGCGCCTGCTTGCCCCAAACCTGTGGGGCTGGCTGGGGGATGTTGGGCACTGCCGGCTGGCCATGGTACGGTTTGGCAGTTTTCTCGCCTTTGTGGCCTTTTCCGGGTTCTTCTGGGCGGAAGGCTACTGGAGCTATGTGCTGTTCATGATGGCGTTCAGCTTCTTCTGGACCGCCGTATTGCCCCAGTTTGAGGTGATTACCCTGCACGCCCTGGGCGAGCAGCGGGCGCGCTATAGCCTGATTCGGGTGTGGGGGTCTGTCGGCTTTATCCTGACGGTGGTTGCGTTGGGGCAGCTGTTCGAGATTGCCTCCGTGCGATGGCTGCCGCTCTGCCTGATTCTGCTGTTGGGTAGCATCTGGCTGGCGTCCATGCTGCCACTAACGGAACCGGCGCCGGAGCGGGCTCCCGTCGTCCGCGGCAGCATGCTCAGGGTGTTGCGGCAGCGCCCCGTCATCGCGTTTCTGATCGTCAGTTTCTTGTTGCAGCTGTCTCACGGGCCCTATTACACCTTCTACAGTCTGTATCTGTGGTCGGCAGGCTATGGCCTGGATCAGATCGGCTGGTTGTGGAGCCTGGGCGTTATCGCGGAGGTGGTGCTGTTTCTCATCATGCATCGCTTGCTGGTGCGCTATTCGTTAATGTGGATCATCACGGCGAGCATGATTTTGACGGCAGGGCGCTGGTTGCTGATTCCGGTATTCGTGGAGTCGATC
>CAYXVO010000131.1:0-7778 GCA_964467875.1 uncultured Pseudomonadales bacterium
GGGGCTTGGGTTCACCCACGAAATACATGCGGCTGGTATCGCCGAACCAGCCATCCTTGATGACGGCGATGTCGATGTTGACGATATCCCCCGCCTTCAGCACCTTGGCCGACGGAATGCCATGGCACACCACATGGTTGACCGAGGTACAGACGGTTTTGGGAAACCCGTGATAGCCCACGTTGGCCGGGATCGCCTGCTGCACATTGACGATATAGTCATGGCAAATCTGGTCGAGTTCATCGGTGGTCACACCCGGCTTAACGTGCGGGGTAATCATGGCCAGCACTTCGGCAGCCAGCTTTCCGGCCCGACGGGACATCTCGATGTTCGCGGCCGAGTGAATCACAATCTTGTCAGTCATTTTTTTGTCAGTCATTGGACGCTGCCCTCACCGAACCAACCGCAACGCCCTGGGCCAGGTCTGTACCACCGGCGAGTCTTTGCAGATCAAGTCCACCCGACCGTTCGGCACGAACCAGTAGACGGCAGATTTCACTGTGATTCAGCTCAGGATGCAGCTCGGCCAGCATGCCGATACGCATCCAATGCTCCGCCTGTGCATTAATCGACCGGCAAAGCGCATTACTGGCAACACGCAGATTCTCGTGCATGCCCTCGGAAATTTTGACAATACCCACAGCCACCTCTCGCATATGAATCGTATACGTTTCGTATATTATCCAAAGCCATGCCATGGGCGCAAACTGAATGTGCGGCAATTCTGCGTCGTGGAATCAGGTCTTTTTGCTTTTGCCTATCGAGTAACCTACCGCCTATCGAGAAACGCCTGACGGACTCGCCGGTGTGAACAGCGCCTCGGCGGCGGCAATGGGGTCGCCGGTCTCGGCGTACACCGCCATCCAGCGGTCGAACTGGGGTAAGACATCCTGCTGCCAGGGATGAAAACCCGGACGGAAATACGCCAGCCAGGGTTTGAGCATGGTGGAGAAGACGCCTTTCCAGCCGAACGCCCACCAGAGACCCTGGCGCATCATGGCGCGGCGCTCGCTCGGGCTATAGCCGTCGGCCTTCAGGAAGCGACGGGTATCGCGGACCCGATGGTAAACGAACAGGATACTGAACATGAGCATTGCGAGGGTGCGCCTGGTATAGCCGACGCCCGCTACCTTCTGCAGGGTATCGAAGGTGACGGACTTGTGTTCCATTTCCTCCATGGCGTGCCAGGCGAGCATGGCCCGCACCCGGTAATCCGCCTTTTGCAGTAAATCCTCGCGCGCGTAGAAGACCCCCGCCATGAGCGCCGTGACATGCTCGCAGGCGGCGGTGACGGCCAGATTGAACTCCGGCGACGCCTTCTCCGTCAGCCGGTCCAGACGCCGCGCCAACGCAGCTTCCACCTCGTCGATCGGCAGGCCCTGCTTGCGCAGCAGGTCATTGAACTGGCCATGGACGATCCCGTGCTGGGCCTCTTGGCGATTGAAAGCCTGTAATTCGTCCTGCAAAACCGGATCGGTTACCCGACTGCGAAACGGCCGCACCGACGTCATGAAATAGCGCTCCCCGGCGGGAAAGGAGACGAAGATCGACTCCATGAACCGGGTCTTGAAGGCATCGTTATCGAACCAGTAGCGGGGGATGGATTCGTCGAGTCTGAAATCCAGGCCTTCCCGTGGCGTGATGGGATGTTTCACGATCACATTCATGCTGTTCTGCTCTTCTTATTCGTATGATTAGCTCTGACCAGTGTGGTGATGACCAGTGCGGCGATGACCACTCTGCTTTTTGTTACTCTACGACGGAATGTTCCCCAAGTCTTCCCAGGCGTTGTCAAAAATTAACCAGTCAGCGACCGCTAAGCGTCCTGCAAGAGGATTTCCCGTGACACCGACCGAGCAATTACTGGCACGACTCAAGATCCAGCATCCCATCATCCAGGCCCCCATGGTGGGCGTGTCGACCCCACAACTGGCCGCGGCAGTCTCAAACTCCGGTGCCTTGGGCTCCATCGGCCTGGGGGCCAGTACCGTCCAGCAAGCCCGAGAGATGATCCGGGCGACGCGGGAGCTGACCGACCGGCCATTCAACGTCAACCTGTTCTGCCATCGACCGCCCACGGCCGATGCTGTCCGTGAAGCCGCCTGGCTGGACCACCTGCGGCCATTTTTCGCCGAATTCGGCGCAACACCACCCGCGAAGCTACGCGAAACCTACATCAGCTACCTGGTAAACCAGGCGATGCAGGACCTCTTGCTTGAGCTGCGACCTGCGGTGGTGAGCTTTCATTTCGGACTGCCGGACCCGGCCTGGATCCAGGCTCTGCGCCAGGCGGGTATCGTCACGCTGGCAGCCGCCACCAGCCCGGCGGAAGCCACCCAGGTGGAACAGGCTGCCGTTGATGCAATCATTGCCCAAGGCGTTGAGGCGGGCGGACATCGGGGCATGTTTGAGCCTACGGCAGATGCGGAAATCGGGCTATTCGCCCTGGTTCGAACGCTTACCCGGCAAACTCGCCTGCCCGTTATCGCCGCTGGCGGCATCATGGACGGCGCCGGGATCGCCGCCGCGTTGCAACTGGGCGCCTGCGCGGTACAGATGGGAACGGCCTTCGTGCTCTGCCCGGAATCATCGGCCAACGCCGCCTACCGGGAGGCCTTGAAGAGTGAGCGCGCCGTTCACACCAGAATCACCTCGACCATTTCGGGGCGACCGGCGCGGGGCATGATCAACCGCATGTACACCGAGGTGGATCACCCCAAGGCACCAGAGCTGCCCGACTACCCGATCGCCTATGATGCCGCCAAGGCCCTGCATGCCGCCGCCAGTGCCCAGGGTAATCATGATTTCGCGGCCATGTGGGCTGGTCAGGGAGCGCCCTTGGCAAGAGAGATGCCGGCGGCAAAACTGGTGGAAACATTGGTTAGGGAGTGGAGGGACCAGACGTCTAGGTCACCGGATTGAGCCTCAAAAAGACCACCAGCCCGCTGAGCGTCACCAGACTCAGCAAGGTCGACACAAAGATGCAGGACGCCGCCTGCTGCGTCCAAACACTGTATTTCTGGGAAAACACATAGGCGCTGATGCCAATCGGCATGGCCGCGGCCAGAGTCGCGGTTGCCGCCCACAGGAAATCGATTTTGAAGAGATGAAACGCCGCCAGATAGACCAGAACCGGCAGCACCAGGTTTTTTAGAAGAACCGGAATCCAGATACTGCGTAGCCCTCGGGTTATTCTAAAACCACTTAACGATGCCCCCATGACGAACAGTGCAACAGGTATCGCCGCCTTGGAAAACAGCAGCAGTGCCTCGTCGAGGATGGGCCACAAGCGGATGTGCAGCAGATTAAACAGAAGACCAAGCGCGACACTGAGCAGAATCGGGCTTTTGATGAACTGTCCGGAGGCTTTCGCCAGGTAACGAAAGAAGCCGGCAAGCGTCAGACTCTCCCGCTCCGCTGCCAGAACGCCAAGCGTAAAAATGAATATGTTTTGGATGTATAAAATCACAAACAGCGGGACCAGAGACGCTTCACCCAGCAACTGCAAACAGATGGGAATGCCCAAAATGGTGGTGTTGGAATAGGTTGCACTGACGCCAAACACGCTCTGCGATTTTTCGTCCTGTTTAAACAGAGAGCGGCCCGCCAGAATCGCGATCACAAAGACCAACACGACCGGGCCGTAGAACGACAGCAGAAACGTCCACTCGATCGAGTCCGGAAGTTCCGAGCGTGCCGTGCCGGAAAATAACAAGGCAGGTATCGCGAAGGTGAAGGCGAATTTGGAGATGGCGGCCGTTTCCGGCTCACTGATCAGCGCTTTTCTGGCCAACAGATATCCCAGAACCGCAACCAGCAGGATCGGTAAAATTGCCGTAAACGATGACATCGGAATCCTTCTACTTCCCTGGAAGCGACCGTTTCACCCCTGAACAATGACCGAGGTTTTCGTACGTCGCCTGACGGCTTTTAGTGGTCGTGTACTTCACTACACTTGGTCGTGCTCTTCACCACACTTGGTTGCGCACTTCACCATATCGAGCGTAGCGCGTCATCACTGAAGATGGATAAGACCTGCAGAAAACTCGCTTCCGGCGCCGCCCTCAAGTGCAACGTCTGGCCGCTGAGCGGGTGTGAAAAGCTCATGCCGGTCGCGGCTAACATGAGTCGTCCCTGCCCGAATCGCTCCGCGAAGTAGCGATTGTGGCGCCCTCGCCCATGGTTGGCATCGCCGATGATGGGGTGGCTGATATGTTTCATATGTCGCCGTAACTGATGTCTCCGACCGGTTTCCGGCGTCAGCTCGACCAGGCTGTAGCGACTGGTGGGATGGCCTTCGATCTCCACCGGAATTTCCGTAATCGCCAGGCGGCGGTAGCGAGTCCGGGCTTCGCGCACCGGCTGCGGCTCATCCTTGCGCCGCCGATCCTCCGGTTCCTCCCGCAGGGGATGGTCGATCAATCCCTGCTCCGGCGTCCAGCCGCGCACCATGGCCAGGTAGGTCTTAGCCACCTCGCCCGCCATCAACGCCTTGCCCAGCACACTGGCGGTTTGCGCATCCCGGGCAAAGACCAGCACGCCCGAGGTGGGCCGGTCCAGCCGATGCACCGGGTACACATGCTCACCGCCATTCATTGCCCGTGCGTATTGCAAGGCAAACTCGGTTTCATGGCGGTCGATGGGGCTTCGATGAACCAGCAAGCCGGCCGGCTTATGTACGGCCAATAACCAGGGATCGCGGTAGAGTTCGGTGAGCGGGTTTTCTGTCAACATCGGCGGGTATCAGGCAGGTCGTCGTGAAAATTCAGGCATTAGTAGAACAGGACAGCCGCACCATGTGAAGCCTGATAACACGGCCATAGATGATTCAAGCGTTGCCGTTCGGATTGACCGGCGCTTCGTGTTATTGTCGATTCCTGGTGACCAAGGAAGTCCCACCCTTGTATGCGGGCGAGGTCTCAGACAGCTGTCTTCATCAACGCTTCAAATGGAATTTGACCATGAAACCATCCTCCAGATTACTTGCTGCGGCTCTGACCTTTGGCCTGTCGTTTTCAGCCCAAGCTTCGCTCATTGGCGATACCGTCGAAATCAATCAGTTTTTCCCGGACCTTGCTTCCCCCATTAACGATTTGGGCGGCCCCTTCGTGGTGGAAGCCGGCGACGGGGATGTTGTGGAGGAAACGACGCAGGACATCTTTTTCAACGTCGAAGCGCAAAGCCTTCACATCTATTTTGACCCCGCCAATGGCCCCATTGCCTGGCTACCTGCGACCTTCAACGGCTTTGTCTTTCTCGACCTGGACTGGGTAGGTATGCCGGCGGCGGTGATTGAGTCAGTACTCGTGAACTCCACCGTCACAGGCTTTACGGATGACCGGGTCAGCTTTACCGATCATAGTGTCGCGGTGAATTTGGAGTCCCTCAACCATACCGGTGGCACCATCGATATCTATCTGACGCCAACCCACGCCACCGTGCCGGAACCCGCCGGATTCGGACTGCTTGGACTGGGATTGCTGGGCCTGCTGGTTGCGCGCCGACGAATCAACGCCCGCGCCTCACTGTCATAGCCTTACCCAGAGGATCTATGTGGCGCTCTTTGTCGGCGCCACATATACAGCGCGCTCTTGGCGGGCGCCCCATTCACAGCGCACTCTTTGCCGGCGCCACCTACACAGCGCGCTCATTGGGCGGCGCAGCGACGACAACAGCCGTTGGTAACCTGCTAGTGCACGCTGGCTTTCGAAAACACATTGAGAATCACCACACCGGTGATAATCAGCGCCATGCCAAACAGGCTCACCCAATCCAGTTTTTGATCAAATGCTAGCCAACCCACCAGGGTGATTAATACGATCCCCAGTCCGGCCCAAACCGCATAGGCGATCCCCACGGGGATTGCTTTGAGCGTCAGCGACAACAAATAGAACGCAACCACATACCCCGCCACAGCAAGAAAGCTTGGCCAGAATTTGGTGAATCCGTCACTCGCCTTCAAACAGGAAGTTGCAATGACTTCCGCAAGAATCGCAACACCAAGAAATAGCCAGTTTTTCACGAGCAGCGCCCTTTGGAAGAATTGCCCCCATGCTACACCAAAGACCAAACGCCATGCTGCCTTGCTCTCCTGCTAGATCTGAACGCGCAAGCCGGCTATGTAGGTGAACACTTTCACTTTTTGGCCAATCGAGGCAACAAAGATGACATTATGGCCATGAATAACCTTTGCAGCCCCGCCGATCTTTGTATAATGCGCGACTTCAGGGAAGGAACAGGGAACACTGCTTGACCCGAAGAAGGGTGAGCTCATAGTCAAAGGAAGGATTGCGAATCCGGCTTGGCTTTATCAGACGCCGGAGGAGCACAGGGATAGGAACCGCACATTGGCATCCTCCAACTCTGCCACCCGCAGAGTGACTCCCTTTGAGCTTGATACGCGCCGCTGGTGATGCATGACCTGCACGCGTACCGCAGTAGTCAAATTTTCAACGGCATTGGGAGCCAGTTTAATGCACCACTTTCACGTCGATATTCAGCCCCGCTTAAGCGATTTTGATCTCTACGGACACCTCAACAACACGCACTATGCCAGCTACACCGAAGTTGCCATGTACAACGTGCTGGTTTATGAACTCGGTTTTGATCAGACCCAGTACGGCGTCGTTTCTCGCCATGTGAGTTTTGATTTCGACAAACCCATCCGGTTTGGCATGCCAGTCGCGATCCAGACCAACATTGTTCAGATGGCCAACTCCCTCATCAGTGTCGAACACAAGTTCGTGTCCGCCAGCGATCCGGAAAAAGTCTTTGCCACGGCAAAGCGAACGATGGTGCTGATAAGCCTCGCCGATGGCAAGCCCGCTGCCATTCCCGAGTCTGTCCTGAGGACCTATGACGCGAAGCGCTTTGCCACGTCGAACCACTTGGAAAGAGCGACGGCCTAAGTTTCGGTCTCCCAAGACAGAACATCCACAGGGGGCTTGCTAGCGGATCGCGCTGCCTTGTGGATGTTCTGACCATCAGCCACCCAATGGCCGAACTAGCCGCCTAGTGCGGTTTGGCTTTCTCTGCCACTCGCTCACTGTTCGTCGTGCTCCGGCTACCTTTCAGATACAGCTCCACATCCGCTGGCTTATCGCCGACCGACTGCACCGCTTCGCGGATCTGCTCGGACGTGGTATCCAGCTTCTTGGCCCAGGTCGCCAGTTGGTTGGCGTCATTCAGATTAATTCGTGCGCTCGCTGCGCGTGTGTCCGTCGAACCAGCCATGCCTTTCTCCCTCTAACGCTCATCAGGTGTAGGTACAGGATTAATCCCCAGTCCGTGATCTCTGCACATTATGAAGTTTCCTGCAGAGGGGTTCGGTGTTTTTCGAGATAGTTGGCCAGGCCGTACATTAATTTGCCTTAAGTGTACCGGAGTCACGCTTGCCCCATACTCAGACGGAAAGCCTGGATCGAATGGGCAGCGCTCTCCGTGCACCCTCCTCCGTCAGAAAAAGCCGCGCCTTAGGGTCCGGCTTTTCGATGGAAACCATCGTATACTGCGGCCATGGCCTTTTAATGCTCCTGCTTCCGCTTCTTCGCTGTATCTATTTATCAGGCTACTTTATATATCCGGCTACCTTTTTATCAGGCTACTTTATGACATCACCGAATGTTTCCAAGCTTCCCGATCACCAGCCCCGCCCCCTGGTCGACATGCTGGTCAGTATTGTGATCCCGTCTGTAATCCTGATGAAATTCAGCGGCGAGGAGCACCTGGGCAACGTCAACGCCCTGCTCATCGGCCTTGCCTTCCCGCTTGGCTGGGGA